>PXDE01000266.1 GCA_003566475.1 PVC group bacterium
CCGGTCGTCGGGCGACCCCGGGCAGCAGACTTTCACCGTGGACATCGCGGACTTCGACGGCCCGCACTTCGGCTTCGCCTATCGCGGGCACTCTGGCGATGGCGGGCCCGCCGTCACCTTGCGCGAGTTCGAGGTCGCGGACGTGCCGGTCATTCCCGAGCCCTCCACCGGCCTTCTCGGGCTTCTCGGCCTCGCCGCCCTGTTGCGCCTGCGTCGGCGTCGGCGGAACCGCCGGGTCTGAGCGATTTCGCCGTAGCCACGGCCGGCTCAGGCCCGTTTCCGCCGTCGGCCACGACCTGGGCCACGTGTGGGCCTGCGGCCCGACGCGGGCTCGGGGCGGGCGTAGCTACAGGCGACTCGCCTGCGCGTAGCTGAATCCGCCGAGGATTCAGATGTCGCAGGGAAAGACGCCGAGGAGGTGCCCGGGGGGGGAGCTTCGCGCATTCCGGGCTCGGATCGGCCTCGTCTCCAGGCGCGGCCATATCCTTGGCGGATTCGGCTACGGGATTCGCGCGTCTCGGGCGCGGTTCCGCATCGTTCCTTCGGGCGGCCACGCCCTTGGCGGGCGTAGCTACGGGCTTCGCGTCGTGGGCGCCTGCTACGCGCAGGGGCGGGCGATGAACCAGCCGATCTGGTAGGTGGCGGGGATGGTGCCGTCGGGACGGCCGAAGCGCTCGCGGTAGGTGGCGGCGAGGCGGTCGAGCTCGGACCGGGTGAGCAGACGGTCGAGGCTGCCGTAGGGAGGGCCGTTGGCCCCCATCGCGTGCAGCGCCCGGAACAGATCCTGCGGCGAGGCCGGCGTCTCCATCCAGGTGCAGGTCTCGATCTCGGTGGCGAACCCCCGCGATTCCAGCCCCGCGCGCCAGACGTCGGCATCGGGCATGGGCGGGGCGCTGGCATGATGGGGCAGGGCGAGGCCCCGGCACTCGTGCAGTTCGGCCAGGGTGCCCTTCAGCATCCCCGCGAAAGCGAGCAGACCGTCGAGCGTCACCAGCTCGGCCAGCCGGTCCAGCAGCACCTCCAGCGGCCGCACCCATTGCAGCGACGAGCTGGAGGTGACCAGATCGAACGCCCGCCGCGAGTCCCAGGTGGCGATGTCGGCCTCCTTCACCTCCATCCCGGGCCGGTCCCGGAACCGCTCCCGGCAGGCCCGGACCATCCCCGGCGCGGCGTCGAGGGCGGTGATGCGGGCCCGGGGGAATCGCTCGGCCAGCCGCCGCGTGAGCAGCCCCGTGCCGCAGCCGATGTCGAGGATGGAGGTCGGACGCAGATCCTCCGGCAGGCGGTCCATGAGGGTGGCCGTGATCTGATCCTGAACCGAGGCGTTCCCGTCGTAGGTCGGGGCCGCTTTCGAGAATCCGTTCCAGCACGCTACCATCTCGCCAGTTCCTCCCGGATGCGGGCCGCCAGGGGGGCGGGCGTCAGCTTGGGGGCATCATGCCCCAGTTCCGGAAGGATGGCCAGTTTCGCGTTGGGGATTCCCTCCGCCAGCTCGCGGCCCGCGCCGACCGGGATGATCCGGTCCTCCTCCGCGTGCAGCACCAGCGTCGGCACCGCCACCGCGCCCAGCCGGGACCGCAGGTCGGTCTCCCGCAGGTAGTCGAGGCCGTGGAGCAGCGCCTCGGTCCCCAGGCCCTTGGCGTAGGCGACCTGGGCGCGGATCATGTCGCGGTCGGGGGGCTGGGGCTGCGCCGCATGCCGCCAGAACGCGAACAGCGCGGGGCCGGGGGCCGTGCGCACCCCCAGGGCCAGGGCGGAGATGTTCCGCGGCGGCTGGCCCCGAGGGTCTCCCGGTGGCCGGGGGAAGCAGGCGGTGGTGTTGATCAGAATCAGGCCCCGCACCCGGTCGGGCCGGGCCAGCGCCCCTTCCAGAGCCACCGTCCCCCCCATCGACCAGCCCACCAGCACCACCGGCCCCTCGGCCGCCTCCAGCCGCCGGGCCAGGGCTTCAGTATAGGCCTCGCGCCCCGCCGCCCCCAGCGCGTCCCCTTCCGCCTGCAAGTCCGCCAGGGCCACACCCTGCCAGGGATGGCCGACCCGGCCGAGCAGGTCGCGAAAGGCGTCGCCGGGCTGGGCCCAGCCGGGAAGGGAAAGGATTGTGGATTTTGGATTGTGGATTGTGGATTCGGAGGGTGGGGACGGCGGGTGTTCTGGGGGACGGTCGGTCATGGCTCGCCACGGGGGGGCGGGGGCTTTCGGCCTGGCCGGTTTCGTTTGGCGGTGCGGCCGGAGGCGGTGAAGATGGCCGTGAGTTCCCCGGCCTCGTGATGGAGCGGCTGGACGAGTTCCGGTGCCACCAGCCCGCCCTCCATGATCAGCTCCATCCAGAAGGCCGACTCGTCAGCCTCCTCGGCCACCACGCTCACCTTGGCGATGAACTCGGCCGGGGACCGCCCCCGGCATGCGGCGCGGTAGTTGGCCCCCACTGACGTTCCGCTGCGCACAAGCTGGTTCGCGACCGCCCGCCCCGCCACCGTGTTCGGAAGCGTATCGACAAGCTTCAGCACCCGCAGCCCGAACCGCTTCGTCCGATCAAGCAGCTCCTGCTTATTCACGCCACGAGCCTAGATCCGCAATCCGTAATCCACAATCCACAATCCACAATCCACAATCCACAATCCACAATCCAAAATCCCTCACCTCACCACCTGGTCCCTCCGCACCGACCGCAGCCCGCGCCGGGCCAGGGCCGCCTGGGTGGGCTCGCCGAGGGCGATCCAGAGGCGGGGCTGGTCGCGTTCGCCGGGGAAGGCGTCGAAATAGGCGTCGACCCCGCTGGCGCTGCCGAAGAGGACCGCGCCGACCTCGGGGCCGGGGCGTTCCAGGTCGGTCCGGGCGCGGGTGTGGTAGGCCACCAGGGGCACGAGGCGCATGCCGACCCGGTTGACGGCGGCCTGGCGCTCGGCCACCGGCGCGGCGTCGGAGCAGGGGTACAGCCAGGCGCCGTCCAGACCTTGGACGGAACCGTCCAGGGATTGGACGAAACCGTCCAGACCTTGGACGCCCTTGCCCTCGGCCTCGACCGCCCACCCGGCCGCCCGCGCCGCCTCGGCGGTGGCCGGGCCGACGGCCAGCGCCCGCAGACCGCGACGCGTCGCCTCCGGGCACAGGGGCGTCAGCGCCTCCACCGCCGGCACGGAGGGGAACAGGATGCCGATACAGCCCGGGAGGCGCTCGTCCAGCGCGGCGCGGATCTCGGAGGCCGGACGGGCGACGGTCTCGATGACCGGAAAGTGCACGAACGGATCCAGTCCGTCCGCCGGGCCGGGGCGGGCGGTGGAGGCGAGCATCGGCCCGGGATCCAGGCGGACCCGAAATGAAAGGCCCCAGCCCTGGAAGAAATCGAGATAGTCGTCCCATTCCGGAGGCAGCAGGGGTTCGCCCTCGGGGCGCGGCCATGGGGCGTCATCGCCGGTCTCGACGGCATGGAGCAGGGCCCGCCGGTGCTCCGGGCCCAGGGCGGGGTGGGGCGGCTCGCCCCGACCGACCACCACCCGGCCCAGGCGGAGGCGGACGTCGGCCTCGGCCAGGGCCTCGGCGAGGTCGGGGCGGGCGGCGGAAACCACCACGGCCAGCCGGCCCTGCTGGGAGGCGGGATCCACAGGCAGATACCGGGTGATGCGGGCGGTGAGGCCCAGGCGGTCGAGGGCGCAGGCGGCCACGATCACCGCGTCGACCCCGCCCGCGTCGACCTGCTCCAGGCGTCGGCCGATGGGTCCGCGGATGGGCACGGCCCGGGCCTCGGGATAGAGGGCGCGGACGGCGTCGAGGCGGCGGGGGCTGCTGGTGCCCACGGTGCGGGGCGGATCGCGGTCAGGATCGCGGCCCTCGGCCATGACCAGGGCGTCGCGGATGTCGGCGGCGGGGAGCAGGGCGGCCAGGCGGAGGCCTTCGGGCAGGCGGGCGGGCAGATCCTTGGCCGAATGGATGGCCAGGTCGGCCTCGCCCCGGAGCAGGGCCTGGTCGAGGTCGCGGGTGAAGAAATCGTCGGGGACGTCCGGGGCGTCGAGGGGGGTGGCCTGATCGCGGTCGCCGGGGCTGCCGCATTCGACCAGCTCGAATCGGACCGCCTCGCCGAAGCAGGGCCCGATCCGGCGCAGGGCTTCCCGGGTCTGGACGAGGGCGAGGGGGCTGCCCCGGGTGGCTACGCGGAGGGCTGCCGTCGGCTCCATGCCTGGGCGCCTTCGCGGATGATCCGGCCCGCCCGGTCGGCCCGGCGGCGCCGGTCCTCGACGTTGCCGTGGGCCTGGGCCTCGATGGTCTCGAGGGGGATGTAGGTGGTGTGGGGGCGGGCGGCGATCTCGGGGGCGCAGTCGGCGGGGACGCCCATGTCCACGATCACCAGATCGTCGGCGGCGCGGTCGAGGTGGTGGAGGTAGAGCACGGGGTGGGGGGCGGCGGTGGCGGTGATGATCCCGGCCGCGCCGTCGAGCAGGTGATGGAGGTCGTCGAGACCGGCCCCGAACGCGCCGAGCCGGCGGGCCAGGCGGAGGGCGTTGTCGGGGCAGCGGCTGCCGATCCGCACCGGGGCGTCGCCGGGCTTGGCCAGGTAGCGGGCCACGCTGCCCGCGAGGTCGCCCGCCCCGACCACGGCCAGGGGGGCGCCGGCGGGGACGCGGTCGAGCAGGGTCCGGGCGGCCAGGGCGCCCAGGGAGATGAGCTGGCGGTCGATGCCGCTCTCGCGGCGGGCCTTGCGGGCGAGGGCGAGGGCGTCCTGGAACACGCGGTCGAGGCTGGAGGTGTCGTGGGACTCCCGGAACTGTCGGTAGGCGGTGCGGACCTGGCCCAGGATCTCGAGTTCGCCGAGGATCCGGCTTTCGAGGCCGGCCGCGATGCGGGCCAGCCGCTCGAAGGCGGAGGCGTCGGCGGCCAGGGTCTGGACCCGGAAGCCGGGCAGGTCCGGCGGGTCGTCGGCATAGACCTCGAGACGCTGGCAGGTGTCGAGCACCAGCGCGGGGGGGCCGGGCCGCCGGGCCAGGGCGTCCAGAACGGACGCCCGGTCCTCCGGACGGTCGAAATCGATGCGGATGGCGGCAAACCCCATGCGGAACAGGCTCCTCGATGCTGAAACCCCGTACTCTTTCGCGATCCGGGCGGGTAAATCAAGCCTGACTCGCTCTGACCCGCCAGGGCGTTGAAGCACACGGTCACCTTCATTCAGTTTGGCGACGGCGAGGCCATGACCCGAATGGGGGAGATCTTTCGTCCTGCTCCCATGCGCAGCTGGTTTTCTAAGGTCGGGGGCTGTTTCTAAGGTCGGGCTAAGGTCGGGGGCTGCCCTCGCTAAGTTTCCTAAGGTCGGGGGCTGCCCTCGCTAAGTTTCTGGCCGCCAAGGAAATGGAGCAGGATTCGAGGTGCGAAACACCGCTTGGCGACGATTTTTGGGCTCGTTTTCGGCTTCTAAGGCCAAACGCGGGCCGGGTGCTGGTCTGGACCTGGGCTCCCGAAGGGCCTCCGACAAACCAGATGCCCGATCGGACATCTGGTTTGCGTGACCGCTCGCCGATTCCCCTCGAAGTGCCCCCCCCTGATGAGGCGGAATCACTGGGAGTTTTCAGTATCCGGCGTCAATCCAGATGACCGATCGGACCTCTGGTTTGCAGCTAGCTCGTCGCGTGGGGTAGCGCCATGGGGTAGGGGACGGCTCCATCCATCCATTCATCCATCCATCCATCTCCTCCCTTTCACACGGGCGTCCACCGGCTGGGGTCCCGCAAGGCGGGACTACGAGGGCGGGCCTGTTGCCGCGCCCGCCAAGGGCGTGGATGCGTGTGGGCCGGGAAGGGCGCTGCGCCCGGAGAGGAGCTTCGCGCGGATCGGGCTCGGTTGGGTCTCGTTCTCGCGGGCGTCCACCGGCTGGTGCCGGCGGCTACGGGGTGGCTCGGGCAGCTTGACTTACTTCTGCCAAGAAGTAAGCTGACCCTATATGAAGACTACCGTCACGTTCACGACGAAAGGCCAGGTGGTGATCCCGGTCGCGTTCCGGAAGCAGTACGGCATTGCCGAAGGAACGAAGGCCTCGCTGGAGGCCACGCCGGACGGCCTGGTCCTGCGGCCGATCACCCCGGAGTTCATCCGGGGCCTCCGGGGCGCCCTGAAGCACCTCCCTCTTCTGGAGGCCCTGGAGGAGGACCGCGCCCGGGAGCGGGACCGCTGACGTGGCGCGTCTCCTGGTCCTGGACAGTTGGGCACTCCTGGCCTACTTCCAGGGGGAACCGTCGGGTGAGACGGTGGAGGCCCACCTGATCCGGGCCGCCTCTGGACGCGAGGCGCTCCTGCTGTCGGTGGTGAACTGGACCGAGGTCGTCTATTGCGTCGAGCGGAAGGGAGGCCGGGCGGCGGCGGAACAGGTAATCCGCGACCTCGACGCCCTACCCATCGCGGTGGTCGGCGTCGACGAGAACCGGCGGATCGCCCGCGAGGCGGCCTCGATGAAGGCCGGGTTCCGTCTGAGCCTGGCCAACGCCTTCGCGGCCGCCCTGACCAGGGAACGGAAGGGCGCGCTGGTGACGGGAGATCCGGAGTTCCAGCCGCTGGAGGGCCTGATCCGGATCGAGTGGCTGGTGAAGCGCCCGGCCTGATATATAGGGCCCCGGCCCGGCCCATGCCACTGCTCTGGGACACCACCCCGTGCCATGCCATTCAACTGCGTGATAACGAAATGGTTGCATGGGTTCCAGCCGTCCTGGCCCGGATCGCGCCTCCGGAAGAAGCCAAAGCGGCGTGGCGGTCGGCAGACCTCCCTTCCCGCCGCAGTCCAAGGGGTGGCCGCCCGACCGACTGGCCTCCGGTCCTGGACTGCGGTGGCGTGGGTCCATCAAGGCCCGGCGTCCGCCGCGAGACATCCTGCCTCACCAGGCACCACCGGCGCCTCGCCCCGTACGACACCGCCTTGGCTCCCGGCGGAGGCGGATCTGGCCAGGCCGAGTGCGGATTGATCCTTTCTGTGATCACGGGAGAAGACCCGACGCTACCCGAGGGATCCCGGAGGCTCGGGGGGAGGCCACGGGGAAAGCCGCCCCACAGTTCGTCAATTGTACTTCGTCAATCGTCAATTCTCGGATTCCACGCAACCCGTATCCCGCATCGCGCATCCCGTATCGCGTATTCCGGATCACGCCCGCCGTCTCACCCTTCAACCGGCCGAGCCCAACCGTTCAGCGACGCTCACGGACCCCAGAACCGGGAGGACGGGGGCGGGTCCGGGGCGTCTGCGGGCTCGGGCGGGTGGGGGCGCGGGTGCCCAAGGCGCTGGACGGGAAGGGGTTGGAGCGGTCGGGGTAAAAAACCTGAAAAGACGGATTGACACGGCGGCCCGGTTTTCTATCCTGTTGGGCTCTTCAATCCGAAAAGCGGAGCGGGCAGGTCTGCCAGGCGAGGCCGGGATACGGGGCGGAATTCGGGGTCGGACAGTACCCGGAGGGCGCCCCGGCGGCAAGCGTGGCGGAGCGGCCCGGTGCGGTTTTGGGATCGGAGGGGCGGGAAGGATCCGATGCGCCCACGTAGCTCAGTCGGTAGAGCACGTCCTTGGTAAGGACGAGGTCAGCGGTTCGAACCCGCTCGTGGGCTCCAGCGGGCCCGGACGGCGACAGGCACGGCATTTGAATCAACCCCGAATCACCACGGTCAGGCAACCCGAGACAGGCCAGGAGTAACGACGATGGCGAAGGACAAATTCGAGCGGACAAAACCCCACGTCAACGTGGGCACGATCGGTCACGTGGACCATGGCAAGACCACGCTCACGGCGGCGATCACGATGGTGCAGGCCGCCAAGGGCCTGGCCCAGACGGTGAGCTACGACCAGGTGGCGAAGGCCTCCGAGTCGCAGGGCCGCCGCGATCCCACCAAGATTCTGACCATCGCGATCTCCCATGTGGAGTACGAGTCGGAGAAGCGGCATTACGCCCATGTGGACTGCCCGGGCCATGCGGACTACGTCAAGAACATGATCACCGGGGCGGCCCAGATGGACGGGGCGATCCTGGTGGTGAGCGCGGCCGACGGCCCCATGCCCCAGACCCGCGAGCACATCCTGCTGGCCCGCCAGGTGGGGGTGCCGAGCATCACCGTGTTCCTGAACAAGGTGGATGTGGTGGACGACCCCGAGCTGCTGGACCTGGTGGATCTGGAGGTCCGCGAGCTGCTCAACAAGTACGGGTTCCCGGGCGACGACGCCCCCATCATCCGGGGTTCGGCCCTCAAGGCCATCCAGGATCCGTCGGGGGAGGGCGGCAAGTGCATCCAGGAGCTGCTGGACGCGCTCGACACCCATATCGCCGAGCCCACGCGGGACGTGGACCAGCCGTTCCTGATGCCCATCGAGGACGTGTTCTCGATCGAGGGCCGGGGCACGGTGGTGACCGGGCGCGTGGAGCGCGGGATGATCAAGACCGGGGAGGAGGTGGAGATCATCGGCATCAAGGACACGACCAAGACCACGGTGACCGGGGTGGAGATGTTCCGCAAGATCCTGGACCAGGGCCAGGCCGGCGACAACGTGGGCTGCCTGCTCCGCGGCACCAAGAAGGAGGACGTGGAGCGCGGCCAGGTGCTGGCCAAGCCGGGGTCGGTGACCCCCCACACCAAGTTCAAGGCCGAGGTGTACGTCCTGAGCAAGGACGAGGGCGGCCGCCACACCCCGTTCTTCAAGGGCTACCGGCCCCAGTTCTACTTCCGGACCACGGACGTGACGGGATCGGTGATCCTGCCCGAGGGCACGGAGATGGTGATGCCCGGCGACAACGTGAGCGTGAACGTCGAGCTGATCACCCCCATCGCCATGGAGAAGACCCAGCGCTTCGCCATCCGCGAAGGCGGCCGCACGGTGGGCGCCGGGCGGGTGACCGAGATCGTCGAGTAACTTTTTTCGAACCCAGATCCCGGACCCCCGGTCGGATGTGGGGGGGCGGGCCGGATGCGGCCCGCCGCCCCGATTCCGTGGCCGGTTCCGCCGGAAGCGGCGGGCCGACGGGGGAGCGGCACGGAAGGAAGGGCAGTAGCTCAACTGGCAGAGCATCGGTCTCCAAAACCGAGGGTTGTGGGTTCGAGTCCCTCCTGCCCTGCCACCCGGGCCGGCGAAGCCGGACACGAGGACGGATATGAATGGATCGGCCCCACAGAAGAAGAAGCGGCGCGCGGGACCCCGGGAGTTCCTGGAGGGCGTGCGCACGGAGCTGCGGAAGTGTTCGTGGCCGGACCGCCAGGAGCTGCTGGGCTCGACCTGGGTGGTGATCGTGTCGGTGGTGATTCTGGCGGTGTTTGTCGGCGTGTGCGATCTGGTGCTGATGCGGGCCGTCGAGGCCTTCATCGCGCTGGGGTCGTGACGCGGAGGAAGTCAGCATGAAGCAATGGTTTGTACTGCACACCCTGTCGGGGCACGAGGCCAAGGTGAAGACGGCCATGGACCGGCGGGTGGTGCAGGAGGAAATGCAGGACTGCATCGAGCAGGTTCTCATTCCGACGGAAACCGTACAGGAGGTGAAGCAGGGCAAGCGCATCACCTCCACCCGGAAGTTCTTCCCCGGCTACGTGCTGGCGAAGCTCGACCTGTATGACGAGGGCCAGGAGCTCAACGAGCGGACCTGGTACTTCATCCAGGAGACTCCCGGGGTGATCGGGTTCGTGGGCGGGAACCGGCCGGTGCCGCTGCGCGAGGACGAGGTCCGCAGTCTGCTCAGCCAGATTGAGGAGCGCAGCGACAAGGTGCAGCCCAAGATCGAATTCGAACCGGGCGAGACGGTCAAGATCAACGACGGACCGTTCGAGAACTTCACCGGCGTGGTGGACGAGATCGACCCCGAGCGGGGAAAACTGAAGGTCTCGGTCTCCATTTTCGGCCGTTCGGCGCCCGTGGAAGTGGAATACTGGCAAGTCGAGAAGGCATAGGTTCCCATGGCCAAGAAGGAAACCGGAAAGATCAAGCTTCAGATTCCCGCCGGCGCGGCCACCCCCGCGCCTCCGGTCGGCCCCGCGCTGGGCCAGCACGGCGTGAACATCATGGAGTTCTGCAAGCAGTTCAACGCCGCCACCCAGGCTCAGGCCGGGCTGGTGATCCCGGTGGTCATCACCGTGTACCAGGACCGTTCGTTCACGTTCATCACCAAGAGCCCTCCGGCCTCGATTCTGCTCAAGAAGGCGGCCGGGATCGCCAAGGGGTCGGCGGTGCCCAACCGCGACAAGGTGGCCAAGGTCACCCGGGCCCAGCTCGAGGAGATCGCCCGGGCCAAGGAGGCGGACCTCAACGCGGTGGAGCTGGACCGGGCGGTGCGGGTGATCGCGGGCACGGCGCGGAGCATGGGCATCGAGGTGGAGGGCTGACCATGGCGAAGCACGGCAAGAAGCATCGGGCGGCCCTGGCCGCGGTGGAGCCGGGCCGGACCTACGCCCTGCGCGAGGCTCTGGAGGTGCTCCAGCGGGTGAAGACGGCGAAGTTCGACGAGACGGCCGAGCTGGCCTTCCGGCTGGGGGTGGACCCGACCAAGTCCGACCAGATGGTGCGGGGTTCGGTGACCCTCCCCCACGGCACCGGCAAGAAGGTGACCATCGCGGTGTTCGCGGAGGGGCCGGCGGCGGAGGCGGCCCGGGAGGCCGGGGCCGACCATGTGGGCCTGGACGACCTGGTGGCCAAGGTCACCGGGGGCTGGACCGATTTCGATGTGGCCATCGCCACCCCGGACGCCATGAAGGAGGTCCGCAAGCTGGGCCGCCAGCTCGGGCCGCGGGGGCTGATGCCCAATCCCCGCACGGGGACGGTGACCGACGACGTGGCCTCGGCGGTGAAGCAGTTCCAGGCCGGCCGGGTCGAGTTCAAGATGGACAAGAACGGGAATCTGCACGTGCCCTTCGGCAAGCTGTCGTTCGACGCCGAGGCCCTGGCCGCCAATGGCCAGGCCGTGGTGGAGGCGGTGCTGGCGGCCAAGCCGATGGCGGCCAAGGGGGTGTTCGTGAGGCGGTGCACGGTGACCTCGACCATGGGGCCGGGGCTTCCCGTCCAGGTCCGCGACACCACGGTGGCGGCCTGAGCGGGCCCAGGAGACGATCATGCGACCGGAAAAGACTTCGATGGTGAACGAGATCCGCGCGAACGTGGCCGACGCCCCGTTCGTGGTGGTGACCAATGTGCAGGGCATGGGGGTGGCGGCCACCCAGCAGCTCCGGGCCGAGCTCCGCAAGGTGGACGCCCGGCTGTCGGTGGTGAAGAACCGCCTCCTCGACCGCGCGGTGGCGGGGTCGGACCACGAGGGCCTGACCGGCCGCCTGGCCGGGCAGACCGGGGTGGTGGCCTCCAAGGGCGACGCCGTGCAGACGGCCAAGGTCCTGAAGGCGTTCATGAAGACCCATCCCTTCCCGGTGATCCAGATGGCGAGCCTGGAGGGGGCGGTGCTGAGCGCGGAGGACGTCGACCGTCTGGCCGATCTGCCCTCGCGCGAGCAGTTGTACGGAATGTTGGTGGGAACCCTGGCCGCGCCGATGACGCAGCTGGCGGGCGTGCTCCACCAGAAACTGGCCAGCCTGGTCTATGTGCTCCAGGCGGCCGCAACCAGAGATCAGGATTCTAACTAGTCGGGATCCCCGAGCAGAAGGAGAAGGAACCATGGCGGAAGATACGCAGACGGCGGACGCGGGCGCGGACGTGCAGCTCGAAGGCAAGATGGCGGAGTTCGTGGACTGGGTGGAGACCATCTCCGTCCTCGAGCTCAGCAAGCTGGTCAAGGCGCTGGAGACGCGCCTGGGCGTGAGCGCGGCCGCGCCGGTGGCGATGGCGGCGGCGCCGGCCGGCGGCGGCGAGGCGGCGGCGGCCGAGGAGAAGACGGAGTTCGACGTCGTCCTCAAGGCCATCGGCGGCAACAAGATCGCGGTGATCAAGGAAGTCCGGGCCATCACCGGCCTCGGTCTGAAGGACGCCAAGGATCTGGTGGAGGCCGCGCCCAAGCCGGTCAAGGAGGGCGCGACCAAGGAGGAGGCGGAGGACATCAAGAAGAAGCTCGAGGCGGCCGGAGCTGAAGTCGAGGTCAAGTAGACCCGACCGCGCACCGGGCGTTTCCGGGATAGCCCGGCCGCTCCCCCGGATGGGGGAGGGGTCGGGCACCTCTTGTTCGGCATTCACGCCGCGGCGTGGCAACCACTAGCACCAGGGTCAGGGCATGGCAGATCGCATCAACTTCGGCAAGCTTCGGGAAGTCCTCACGCCCCCGGACCTCATCGAGGTCCAGCGCAACTCCTACACCGAGTTCCTCCAGCTCGAGGCGGCCCCGCTCAAGCGGGCGCCGGTGGGGCTGCAGGCGGTGTTCAAGGAGGTCTTCCCGATCGAGAGCTACGACGGGCAGATCGTGCTCGACTTCGTGAAGTACGAGATCGTGGAGCCCAAGACCACCGCGCTGGAGTGCCTGCGCGAGGGCCAGACCTATTCCGCCCCCCTCTACGTCACCTTCCGGCTCAAGGACCAGAAGGAGGTCCGGGAGGAGCGGGTGTACATGGGCGAGGTGCCGCTCATGACCGAGAAGGGCGGGTTCATCGTGAACGGCGCGGAGCGGGTGATCGTGAGCCAGCTCCACCGGTCGCCGGGGATCTGCTTCGAGCAGAACGTGCATGCCAACGGGTCCATCCTCTACTCGTTCCGGATCATTCCCGACCGGGGGTCCTGGATCGAGGCGCAGTTCGACACCTCGGAGATCCTCCATATCTACATGGACCGGACCCGGCGGCGCCGGAAGTTCCTGGCCTCCACCTTTCTGCGGGCCCTCGGCTACAGCGGCGACGAGGAGCTGCTGGCCCTGTTCTACGATCTGAAGACCCTCGATCTGACCCAGGACTATGACGAGTCCGACCTCGTCCACCTGCGGATCAAGGACGACGTGATCGACCTGGAGTCGGAGTCGAAGCTGGCCGAGCGGTTCCAGCCGGTCTCCCCGACCCTCATCGACACCCTCCGGGCGGCCGGGTTCAGCGCGGTGGATGTGGTGGACGTGCAGAAGGACGAGGGGGTGATCCTCAAGACCATCGAGAAGGATCCCACCCGCAACGCCGAGGACGCGCTCAAGGACATCTACCAGAAGCTGCGTCCGGGCGATCCGCCCACCGTGTCCAACGCCCGGCAGATGCTCAAGCGGCTGCTCTTCGATCCCAAGCGCTACGACCTGGGCCGGGTGGGCCGCTACAAGATCCTGCAGAAGCTCAGCGTGGAGGCGGAGGGCGACGGCCGCACCCTGAGCCAGGAGGATCTGGTCACCGCCATCAAGTACCTGCTCCTTCTGAAGATGGGGGAGGGGACGATCGACGACATCGACCATCTGGGCAGCCGCCGGGTGCGCACGGTGGGCGAGCTTCTGGAGAACCAGTGCCGGGTGGGGCTGGCCCGCACCGAGCGGCTGGTCAAGGAGCGGATGACTCTTATCGACGCCAACGAGGAGCGGCTGACCCCCCAGAAGCTCATCAACCCCAAGGCGCTGAGCGCGGTGGTCCGCGACTTCTTCGGGCGGAGCCAGCTCAGCCAGTTCATGGACCAGACCAACCCCCTGTCCGAGCTCACCCACAAGCGGCGGCTGAGCGCGCTGGGTCCGGGCGGGCTGAGCCGGGAGCGGGCGGGGTTCGAGGTGCGCGACGTGCACAGCAGCCACTACGGCCGCATCTGCCCCATCGAGACTCCGGAAGGGCCGAACATCGGCCTCATCTCGTCGCTGAGCGTGTATGCGCGGGTCAACGAGTTCGGGTTCATCGAGAGCCCCTACCGCAAGGTGGTGGACGGGAAGGTGACCGACCATGTGGACTACCTGACCGCCGACCAGGAGGAGCGGTTCGTGATCGCCCAGGCCAACGCCCTGCTCGACGAGTCGTCGCGGTTCGTCCGCGACGCGGTGAGCGTGCGCTGGCGCGGGGAGTTCCTGGAGGTGCCCAAGGAGCGGGTCCAGTACATGGACCTCTCGCCCAAGCAGCTCATGAGCGTGGCCGCCAGCCTCATCCCGTTCCTGGAGCACGACGACGCCAACCGGGCCCTCATGGGTTCGAACATGATGCGCCAGGCGGTGCCCCTGCTCCGGACCCAGCGGCCCTACGTGGCCACGGGCATGGAGGGCGTGACCGCCCGCGACTCGCGGGTGATGGTCCGGGCCGAGGAGGCCGGCGTGGTGGCGGCGGTGGACGGGAACCACATCGTGACCACCAAGGACGGCAAGCGCCCGGCCAAGGGCGACAAGTCGGCCCGGCGCTACGAGCTGGTGAAGTTCCTCCGCTCCAACAACGGGACCTGCACCAACCAGAAGCCCATCGTGCGGGTGGGCCAGAAGGTGAAGGCGGGCGACGTGCTGGCCGACGGGCCGGGCACCGACGCGGGCGAGCTGGCCCTGGGCCGGAACGTGCTGGTGGCCTTCATGCCCTGGTGCGGCTACAACTTCGAGGACGCCATCCTGCTCAGCGAGAAGCTGGTGAAGGACGACACCTACACCTCGATCCACATCGAGGAGTTCGAGTGCGGGGCCCGCGACACCAAGCTGGGGCCGGAGGAGATCACCCGCGACATCCCCAACGTGGGCGAGGAGGCCCTGGCCAACCTCGGGCACGACGGCGTGATCCGGGTGGGCGCGGAGGTGTTCCCGGGCGACATTCTGGTGGGCAAGATCACCCCCAAGAGCGAGACCGAGCTGGCCCCCGAGGAGCGGCTGCTCCGGGCCATCTTCGGGGAGAAGGCGGCGGATGTGCGCGACACCTCGCTGCGGGTGCCCAGCGGCACCAGCGGGATCGTGATGGACGTCAAGATCTCGGCCCGCAAGGAGCTGGGCCCGGGGACCAAGGCCGCTGGCGATGCCAAGAGCGCGGCCCGCCAGCTCAAGGACCAGTTCAAGAAGAAGCGGGAGGAGCTCACCGAGGATCTCACCGACGCCCTCAGCAACATTCTGCTCGGGGAGAAGATCCCGCTGGACGTGGTCAACAAGGAGAACGGGGAGGTCATCATCCCGGCCAACCGGAAGATCACCAAGACCCTGCTCCGCAAGCTGGCCGCCAGCTATGACAAGGTCCAGATCGACCCCAGCCCCATCCAGATCAAGATCTGCGGGATCATCGACGACTACGCGGCCCGGTTCACCAGCCTGGAGGAGGAGCGGGAGCGGGAGGAGGCCCGGCTGGAGAGCGGGGACGACGCGGACTCGGGCATCATCAAGCAGGTGAAGGTCTACATCGCCAGCAAGAAGAAGATGTCGGTGGGCGACAAGATGGCCGGCC
>PXDE01000089.1 GCA_003566475.1 PVC group bacterium
TCATTCACCGCCTGGCCGACCGCGACCTGCGGCGGCGCGGGGAGGTGGCCGAGGGCGAGCCCGAGGCGGCCCAGCAGCGCCGCCGCCGCCTGGCCGAACGCGGCTACGCCCGTGAGTTCGACATCAACGGCCTCGACCACGTCGAGCTCGCCCGTCCGTTGCACGGGCGGCAGTAGGCGGTCTCCCCTCCGGCCGGACCCACGGCTGGGAACCGCGAATGAACCCAGCGCGGCCTGCGGCCGCGACCAAACGAACCACAGAGGTCGCAGAGGTTACGGAGGTTCACAGAGCGGGGAGGGGGGAGAACCACGGATGGACACGGATGAACACGGATAGGGGAGGGGGCAGCTTGTAGCCGCGGCCGGCCAGGCCGTGGACGCCCAAGGGAACGTTTCTGGACCGCACATGTAGAAGCGGATTCCTTCCGCTTCACCCGGTCCCCGCAGGTTCCCCGGACACTCGGCAAGGAATGCGGAGCCACGCCGGACCGGCCCAGAACCCGTCCCTCCCATCCGTGTCCATCCGTGTGCATCCGTGGTTCTCTGAATCCTCTGAAACTCCGCAAGGAATGCGGAGCCACGCCGGACCGGCCTGTAGCCGCAGCCGCTCCCCCTCAACCGAGATTCCGCCCAGCGCAATCGCGTCAACCCAACGCGGCCCGTGCCCTTATTGGACCGAGGTCCGGCCGTTGAGATCGACCAGACCTGCTGCGACCCCGCTGGGGTCGGTCCCATCCTGGGGCAGGGGATCCGGGGGTGTCGCTGCGCTTACCCCCGGCTAATGGCCTGCACCCCTCCGGGGTGGCTGGGACTCCACGGGACCCCGGAGGGGTCTCAGCGATTAGCCGGGGGGCGAGCGACGCGACACCCCCGGGAACCCGTTCTCCTCAGCGTCCGACCCCGGAGGGGTCGCAGCAACCGTGCCTTTCCGGCGCCCGGTTCGGAAACGTCTGGTCGTCAGATAGTCACGCCTGGCCCAGGTTTCGGCGGACCTCCGCCCCCAGCCGCGCCAGCTCGGCGGGGTCGGCGGGGCTGGCGTGGGCGAAGTTGAGGTCACCGAGAGAGTTCATGGGCACCAGGTGCACATGCACGTGGGGCACCTCGAGGCCGGCCACCATGATCCCGATCTTGGGGCAGGGGCACACGGCCTGGAGGGCCCGGGCCACGGGCCGGGCGAAGGGGAGCAGGCCGCCCAGGAGATCGTCGTCGAGATCGAAGATGTAGTCGGTCTCCTGCTTGGGGATGACCAGGGTATGGCCGGGACGGATGGGCCGGACATCGAGGAAGGCCAGGTAGCGGTCGTCCTCGGCCAGTTTCTCGGCGGGAATCTCGCCGCGGATGATGCGGGTGAAGATGCTGGGCATGGCGGTCTCCGGGGGGCGGGGTTCAGTTGTTGCGGGTGATGAGCCAGGCCCCGGCCCCTTCCGCGACCAGCACCGGGATCCACACCACGAGGTGCGGGTGGATCCCGGGAACTCCGGAGAGGGCCTTGGCCAGGATGATGAAGAAGTAGAACAGGAACACCAGAGCCAGGCTGATGCCGATCCCGATGGACGAGTCCTTCCGCCGCGAGCGCAGGCCCAGGGGGATGCCGAGCAGGCAGAAGGCGAAGCAGGAGAGCGACAGGGCCACCCGCTTGTTCGCCTCCACGATCAGCACCGCCCGCTCCTGGAGGCGCTCCTCGTCGGACAGGGAGGAGTCCGGATGGTCGAGGGCCCGGATGGTGCCGATGAGCTCGCCGAAGGTGAGGTCGTAGGTCTTCTTGCTGAGCTCGCGGTCGCCGCGGGCGGGCAGGTGGAAGGTCATGGGATAGACCGAGAAGAACCCCTGCCGGGGGACCAGCACGTCCTGGGGCTGTTGGGGGTCCGTCTCCTCGATGCGCACGTCGAAGAGGGCGATGGCGATCTCGTCGGGGGTCTCGGGCTCGAGGATCTCGCCCCGCTCGGCCCGGATGGTCCGGGGAGGGTGGCCGGGCCGCTGGTCGTACACCACGACGCCCTCGACCTCCGTCCGCCGCCGCCGGGAGATCCGGATCTGGAAGCCGGGAAAGGCGTCGGTGAACCGACCTTCCTCGATCAGGCTCAGGGGCTCCTCGATCCCCACGTTGGCCAGCAGCGTCCGGCGGGCGTAGCTGCTGTTGGGGGAGAGGTCGAGGTTGATGTAGAGGCAGACCCCCGACAACAGAATGGACAGCACCAGAAGCGGGCTCACCACCTGCCAGAGGCTCAGGCCGCAGGAGCGGAGCGCGGTGATCTCCCCGTCGAACGACATCCGCGAGGTCATGAGCAGGGTGCTGGCCAAAACGCTCATGGGGATGGTGAACGACATCATGAACGGCAGGTTGTAGGCGAAGAACCGGACCAGGAGCCACCCCGACCCCCCCCGGGCCAGCAGGTCGATGGCCCGGACCACCGCCCCCAGGCCCATCACGAAGGTGAAGATGGCGGCGGTGACCAGAAAGGTGACCAGGAAATCCTTCACCAGATAGCGGGTGAGGACGCGCAGGCCGAGCTTCATGGTTGTTGGTGGAGATTTCGCATACGCATTCCCCATCCTAGCCCCGGGACTTCCGATCCGCTAGACTTGAGCGCATGAACAAACCCGAACCGTTCGAACCGTTCCGGATCGCGCTTCCCGTTCGCGTCACCGACATCAACTACGGCGGACACCTCGGCAACGACGCCCTGGTGGCGCTGCTTCACGAGGCCCGGGCCCGCTGGCTGGCCTCGCTGGGCCACTCCGAGGCCGATGTCGGCGGCGGAACCGGGCTCATCATGACCCGCCTCGAGGTGGACTTCCGGGCCGAGGTGTTCGCGCACCAGACCCTGGGCTTCACCCTGGAGGCGGAGGAGGTGGGCCGGGCCGGTTTCCGGCAGCGGATCCGGATCGAGCGCGAGGAGGACGGCGTTCTCGTGGCGGAGGCGTCCACCCGCTTCGCCGCCTTCGACTACGCCCGTCGCCGCATCGCCCGGCTTCCTGCTGAGTTCGCCGCCTTGCTCGGGGGGGCGGGCCCGCCCCCGGCGGCCTGAGCCGGAACCATTCAGCCCCCAGTCCGTTCTGAACCGCGAATGAACGCCCCACCCACCCGGCCCTTCGGGTACCCCTTCCGGCTTCGCCAAGCTACGCCGCGACACGCCGGGGGAGGGGATGGACGCGAATCCGCGTGGAAGGGGGAGCCACAGGGACGTAGCGCCCAATTCCGATTGGGCGTTTCCGGCCCTCCGCGGGCGCAGCTACATCCAGCCCATCCCCCTTAGGGACGTAGCGCCCAATTCCGATTGGGCGTTTCCGGGGGCACAGGTCCGTGAGCGTGCGGAAACTCCCACTTGGAAGTGGGAGCTACGGTGGCATCCATCTCCGACTGGACGTCTTCCGGGGTCATAGGGCCCCGAGCCGCGCAGACTCCCACTTGGAAGTGGGAGCTACGGTGATGCCAAGTTGCGACGGAGCGTCTTCCGGGGTCGCCTGTGGCTGAACGTCCTTGGCGATTCTTGCCCACAGTCTCCGTCCCTGCCCCATTCGCGGTTCATCCTCTTCCCCCCCCACA
>PXDE01000623.1 GCA_003566475.1 PVC group bacterium
CTGTCGGTCGCCCTCATGCTCGTCGGCTACCTGGAATGGCGCCGGGGCGGTCATCCGCTGTTCGCGGCCGGCGCCGGGCTGGCCTGGGCGTGGCTGCTCAACAACCGCACCTACACCGCCCTCCTGCTGGCCATCCCGTTCGCCGCCGACGCCCTGGCGGATCTCGCGCTCCGCCGCGACCGCCGCAATCTGATCGGCACGGCCACCTTCGCGCTCGCGGCCGGGATGGGTGTCGGGCTCCTGCTGCTCTACAACCGACTGGCCGTGGGAGACGCCCTCACCATGACCTATCTGGCCTACAATCCCTCCGAGACCCTGGGCTTCGGCCCCCGGTATCACGGGAGGGTCATCCATTCCCCGGCCCGGGGATTCCGGATCCTGTTCGAGAACCTCATGCTCCTGGACCGGTGGTGGTGGGGGTTCCCGGGGTCGCTGCTGGTCGGACTGGGCCTGGCCCTGGCCGGCTGGACCCGGCGGTGGAGCCGGTTCCTGCTGGGAAGCGCGGCCTGCGTGATCCTGGGCTACGTGGTCTTCTGGTATCAGGGGCCTCGGGAGGCTGGCCCCGGCTACTATCTCGAGACGGTCCCGTTTCTGGCCGTGGCGGCCGGCCTGGTCGGAACCCGGTGCTCGCGACGGGGCGCCATGGCGGCGGCTGTGGCGGGCGCGACGATGATCGCCGGCCTGAGCGGCCGGGCCATGGTCAAGGCCGGTCGAGATCTCCACGCCCACAACCGGGCCCGCGGGGCGATGCTGGCCACCCTGCGGTCCGTTCCGACCGACAGCCTGGTGTTCGTTCATCCCGCCGAGCACCCCGACGTGTTCCGGGATGGGAACGATCTGGTCTTCAATCTCCGGGGTCTCGACAGCGAGGTCGTGCTGGCCCGGTGGCACGAGGAGTCGAATCAGGCGGTGATCCGGCTGGTGAGCCCGGCCGCCGTGTACCGCCTGGACCGGTCCGGTTCGGAGTTTGTGCTGGCCCCCGGCCCGCAACCGGGGCCGGTCCACGCGAGCATCCCCGCCCACCGCCTGTATCGGCAGACCGGGTCGCATGATCCGTTCGACCGGGTGTCCGGACGCATCCTGCGGTTCGCCCGGGAAGGCGAGCATGCCGAAGGGTGGCTGGGGTTCGGGCGGACGGTCGGGTTGCCCCCGGGGCGTTTCGAGGCCCGGTTCGATCTGGCCCTCGTTCCCGCCCTGCGCGGACTCCCCTGTGCGACGCTCGATGTGGCGGCGGACGAAGGACGGACCATCCTCGCCCGCACCGACCTGGCCGCCTCGGAAGGCGGGGAGACCGTCACCCTCGGCTTCGAGGTGGACCGCTTCTGTGAGGTCGAACCCCGGATCCGCTACCACGGGCGCGGTGAGATCCGCCTGACCGCCGTGGCGGTGGTGCAAGTTGCGGATTAGATCCCTGGCCGGAGCGCCGCGCTTGCCGGGCGGGCGGGGCTGACCTAGACTCGCCCCTCCCCCGATGAACTCCGACCTCCCCACCGCATCCCCCCGCCGAGCCCGCCTCCTGATCCTGGTGGGCAGTCTGGTCGCCATGGCCCTGTCGGTGGCCATGGCGGTGGGGGGGTTCCGGCGGGCCCCCATCACCACCGACGAGCAGAGCTACCTCCTGCAGGCCCATCTGTTCGCCACCGGACGGGTCAAGCATCCGCCGCCGCCGTTCATCCAGGCCTTCCGCTACCCGATGGTCATCGTGGATCAGACGGTGGGCTGGCTGTCGCGCTATCCCCCCGCCCACGCCCTGTGGCTGACCCCCGGGGTATGGCTGGGCTCGGTCTACGCCATGGTCGCCCTGGCCGCCGGGGCGGCGCTGACCCTCACCGCCCTCTGCGCCCGACGCCTCGGGGGCTCCGTGACGGCGGTGGTCGTTGGGCTGCTGCTGTCGCCGTTCTTCGTGTTCACCTACGGCACCCTCATGAGCCATACCAGCGGCATGGTGTCGGCGGCGGGCATGCTGCTGGCCTATATCCTCTGGCAGCAGACCGGGCGCCACCGATGGGCCTGTGTGGCCGGCCTGGCCTGGGCCTTCCTGTTCCTGAACCGCACCTACACCGCCGCCCTCATGGCCCTGCCCTTCGGGGCCGACGCGCTGTGGCAGCTCGCCCGGCGGCGCGACCGCGCCACCTTCTGGGGCACCGCCTGGTTCGCCGGATTCGCCCTGGTCGGGGTGGCGGTCATCTTTGGCTACAACTGGATCACGGTGGGGCATCCCCTGCGCATGACCTACCTCTACTACGATCCCACCGACACCCTGGGCTTCGGGCTGAGACACTACTACCCCGTGTATCCGGCCCCGGAGCCCGTGACCCACTCCCTGGCCAAGGGTCTGACCGATCTGCGCGACAACCTGCTCGCGCTCGACCGCTGGCTGGGCGGATTCCGGGGCGGGCTGGCGGTGTGGCTGGCCCTGACCGTGGTCGGGTGGTCGAAGCGGTGGACGCCGGTCCTGGTGGCCTCGGCCGTCTCGGTCTGGGCCGGTTACGTTCTGTTCTGGTATCCCGGCTGGAACGAGACCGGGCCCAACTACTATGTGGAGGTTCTACCCGCCATGGTCGTGGCCGGCTCTCTTGGCGTGGCCGCCCTGGTCCGACGGCTGGCCTCCGCCCCCCTTCCGGTCCGCCGGGGCCTGGCCGCCGTGGTTCTGGTGCTCTGGGGCGGCGCGGCGCTGCTCATGGGGTGGGAGGAAGGCGGACGGCTTCGCGAGAAGCAGGCCAAGCGGGCCGAGATCTACCGCGTGCTCGAATCCGCCCCCCCGAACACCGTCATCCTCCTCCACATGAACACCACGCGGGACGCCTGGATGAACAACGATTTCGTGTTCAATCCCCGAGGCGTCCGCGGCCCGGTAATCGTGGCCCGGGATCTGCCGTTCTCGAATGCCGCTCTGTTCCGTTATTTCCGGGACTTCGAACGCGTCCGCCTAGACGGTCGGGCCGGGGCGTTCCGGCTCGATCCCGTCAAGGACATGCCATATCTCGACTTCGAGTTCCGCATCAGCGGGCTGCATCGCCATACCGGGGGCAACGTGGCCGATCCCGAGGATGGGCGGCTGATCCGGATCGCCCGGGAGGGCGATCACGAGCCGGGCGTGCTCCTGTTCGGACGGTTCGCGTCGGTCTATCCCGGTCGCTTCGCGGCCGAGTTCGAGGTCCGGAGCCGCCCGGGTGCCGATGGAGCGCCGGCGGCGACCGTGGAGATTGTGACCGATATGGGCCGGACCGTGGTGGCCGAACAGGAGATCGGAGAGACGCCCGAGTGGACGACCGTCGTTCTGGAGTTCACCGAGGACGGGTACCGGAAGATCGAGCCCCGGGCCCATTTCCACGGCCAGGGCGAGATCGAGATCCGATTCGTTCGCCTCCGTGATCTGGACGCCCCTCCGGACGACGGCGCCTGAACCTTGAAACGCACCCGACCTGCTGCGACCCCTCCGGGGTCGGTCCCTTTCTGGGGCACGTGATCCGGGGGTGTCGCTCCGCTTACCCCCGGCTAATGGCTGGAACCCCTCCGGGGTGGCTGGATCCCATGCGACCC
>PXDE01000118.1 GCA_003566475.1 PVC group bacterium
AGATATACGTTTGCCTTGTCGTGCTCATACCCAGTTTCTGGAAAAGATGAAAACTTCCAACAAAGCCCTGCACACCTACAAAATGGGCCGCGCGGACGCGGCCCATTTTGAGGGTGAGGGCCGACGTTGCCCGTGATCGGGGGAGGGGAAGCGGATGGGGCGCGGCCTGGCCGGTTTGCTTCCGGGCGAGGGGGCGTCCTGGGATTGGACGGATCCGTCCAGGGATTGGATGGGGTCGGTGTAGCTACGTCCGCCCAGGACGTGGCGGCGCAGGGGGAGGCGGGGGGATGCGGGCAGGCGATGGGCGGTTCTGTATCGGTTCGGGCGCGGCGGAACGCTTGGCGTCCCGCGATGCGCATTCGCGTCAACCCAATGCGGAACCGTGTCAAGCACAGTACGTTATGAGCAGGATTGCCTGGTCCAGCGTCAGGCGTGCAAAGCCGATCCCGGAGCCTCTTTCGAACCCCAAAAGGGTTCCATCCGCAAGCCCAGGGTTGCGGCCTTGCCGCTACCCTGGGTCTATCGCCCACCAGCGACCTACCCCAACGGGGTTGCGTCCGCCCCGCCCAAGGTGTGGGTTGGGTCGGACGCAACCCCTTCAGGGTAGGGGTGTTATCGGACCCTGGCTCCCAGGGTAGCTCGTTCCTCGCAACCCTGGGCTGGGGCTACGAAGCCCCTTTGGGGCATCCGGATGCGCCGTCGGCAGCTTTCGCGTCCGCTTAGGTTGACGCGAATGCGCGATGCGGGACTACGGGCTTCGCGCGGGGGCACGTTCGATTCCCGTCTGCACGCGGGCGGCTGAACGCTGGCGCGTCCAGCTACGGGCTTCGCACGGGTCGGAGGCGGATCGTCTTCGGTTCGGGCGCGGCTGAACGCTGGCGCGTCCAGCTACGGGCTCCGCGCGGATCGGAGGCGGACCGGTGTCGGGTCAGGTGCGGCCACGCCCTTGGCCCTTCGGCTCCCTGCCGGTCGCTCAGGCAGATCGGGCGTAGCTACGGGCTTCGCGCGGGTCGGGGGCGGGGTCTCGTCGGCACGCGGACGGCCAAACGCTTGGCCGGGCTGCCCCCTCCCCTATCCGCGTTCATCCGCAGCTTGCCCTACGAAGCGGCTTCGCGAAGTAGGGTCCATTCGTGGTTCCCCTCTGCTCCCCCTCTTGTGACTCTTCGCCTGCCCTACGTAGCGCCTTGGCGAAGTAGGGTGCCTCCTGTGGCCATTCTCCACTCCATCCCTCTGTGAACCTCTGTAACCTCCGTGGCCTCTGTGGTTCGTTTGGTTGGAGGCGGTGGCCGCGCTGGGCCTTTCGTGGTTCAGGCCGTCGCGGCCTTGCCGCAGCACGCCTTGAACTTCCTTCCGCTGCCGCAGGGGCAGGGGGCGTTGCGGTTGGGGGGCGCGGCGGCGGCCTGGCGGCGGTCCTCTTCGATGACCATGGGCATGATGTCGGAGGCCGTCCGGCCCTGGCGGATGAGGCGTGCCATGGCGGTGAAGTACGGGTCCGCGTGCTCGAAGAACCGGTAGTAGCCCTCGCACAGATAGTTCAGCCCCGGCTCGCCGTGCTTGCTCCGGATGAACCGGTGCTTGGGGCACTCGCCATGGCAGGCGAACAGGTAGCGGCATTCGCGGCACTGGCGGGGCAGGGTGTCGCGCTTGGCGTCGCCGAAGGCGACCTGGCGGGGCTGGTTGATGAGGTCGGCCAGCGGAGCCTCCATCAGGTTGCCCAGCTTGAAGTCGGGATAGACATAGTGGTCGCAGCTATAGACGTCGCCGTTGTGCTCCATGGCCACCGCGTTGCCGCAGGTGGGGGCGAACACGCAGAGCCCGGGACCGCTGCCCATCCAGTGGCCGAGCTGCACGTCGAAGAGCTGCACGAACACCTGGCCCACGTCCCGCCGCACCCAGCGGTCGAACACCCGGACCAGGAACTCCCCGAACTGGGAGGGCAGCACGCTCCAGGGGGTCACCCGCGCCTCGGCCTCGTCCTTGGCCGCCGTCCGCGACGGGTCCGGCGGCGGGGCCAGGTCCAGCTCCAGGGCCCGGGCCGCCGTGTTGGCCTTGCGCTCGACCAGGGGGATGAACTGGAGGTACTTCGAGCCCAGCTCGCGGGTGAGGTAGTCATAGACCCGCTCCGGCTCGGCCGCGTTGGTGCGGTTGAGCACGGTGAGGGTGTTGGTCTCGACCCCGTGCTTATGGAGGACCTCCAGGCCCCGCAGGACCTCCGGGCTGGAGTCCCGGCCCCGCTTGTCGACCCGCCACGTGTTGTGAAGGTCGGGGGGGCCGTCGATGCTGATGCCGACCAGGAACCCCTCACGGGCCAGGAACTCGCCCCAGGCGTCGTCCAGCCGGGTGCCGTTGGTCTGAAGGGCGTTGGTGATCTTCCGACCGTCGCCGTATTTCTTCTCCAGGGCGACCACCTCCTCGAAGAACCCCACCCCGAGCAGGGTGGGCTCGCCGCCCTGCCAGGCGAAGTTCACCTCGGGGCCGGGCTGGGCCGCGATGTACTCGCGGATGTACCGCTCCAGGACCTCCGGCGGCATCCGGAACCGGTCGTTGCGGGGGTACAGCTTCTCCTTCTCGAGGTAGTAGCAGTACTTGCAGTCCAGGTTGCAGATCGGCCCGATCGGCTTGACCATGGCATGGAACCCGCGCCCGGTGACCGGAGTGGCGGACGGCGACGGCGGATGGGACACGGATTCGGACATGGCGGCAACGTAGCCCAGATCGACCGGCGGGGCGAGGGCGGCCTCAGAGCCCGGGCAGAGGGGGCGCGGGGCGGTGCAGGAGGTCGAGGTAGAGCGTGCCCGTCCAGCCGTAGTCGTGGAAGCACTGGTGGAAGGGGCTGATGTCCGGGGCGAGCCGGCCCTTCCGGCGAAGGCGGTCGGGCGGGGTGACGCCGTCGGCGTCGTAGTACTCGAACAGGGTGCCGCGGCTGAGGTGCCAGCGTTCGATCTCGGCGCGGATGGCGTCCCGCAGCCGGCCGGCCTCGTCGGCGAAGCCATAGCGCTCGCATCCGGCGATCACCATCCAGGCCAGATTGATCCACACCGGTCCGCGCCACATGTCGTCGGTGTAGGTGGGGTCGTTCCGGGCCACGGACGGAAGGGGGACCGGGGTGCCGAAGGTGGCGGGGTCGGAGAGGTGGCCGATGAGCCGCCGGGCCTGGTCGGGGGTGGCCGCCCCGCAGGCCAGCGGCAGGAAGGCGGTGACGGAGGCGACCGGACAGAACGCGCCGGTCTCCAGGTCGAAATCGCGGAACAGTCCGGAGGATTCGTCCCAGAGCCGCTCCCGGATGAGCTTGTTCAGCCGGTCGCGGCGCTCGGCGTGCCGTGCGGCCCGTCCGGGGTCGCTCAGTCGGGCCAGCAGGTCGTACTCGAGGGCCAGGAAGCTGGCGAAGTCCACCGCCTCCATGGGATGGGCGGCGTCGAACCGGCTGGAGTTGTCGAGCCCGCTCTCGCCGGAGCGGCAATTGGGATTGCCCTCGATCCTCCACACCGGCAGTCCGTTCCCTCCGTCCCGCCGGGTAAGATCCCAGTCCAGATAAGCCTC
>PXDE01000039.1 GCA_003566475.1 PVC group bacterium
CTCGTCCCCCGCCCGGAGCCGCTCTTCCTCGAAGACTCGGGCGAGCGGCCGCTACAAGGGGGAAGGTCCGGGCGTCGTCCGCACGCGGCGGGTCGCGCTGACCGTCCTGGCCGCCCCCGCTCCTGTGACTCTTGTGCCTCCTGCGTGCCGTGCCGAAGCCAGGCGAAGGCAGGTGGCCATCCTCTCCTCTGGCCCTTTGCGCTCTCTGCGTTCTTTGTGGCACCCCCCCTCCCCATTCGCGTCCATTGGCGTCCATTCGCGGTTCACCCTCTTCACACCCGCCGCGGCGCGGCGGCGCGGAGGCCGGCGCCGAAGAGGCCGAGGAGGACGAGGCCGGTGAGGGCGGAGGCGAGACGGTCGGTGACCCAGGGCGCGCGGGCGGTGAACTCCACCCGCAGCTCGGACGCGGGGTCGACCTGCAGGGCGCGGTGGAACACCAGGGGCCGGCCCTGCCGGGGCAGGGTGACCGCGATGGCCTCGAGGTCGCCCCCCGCCGCCGCCTGCTGGTCGAGAATCCGCTCGCCCAGATGGACCAGGCTGTCGCTGTCCTTGGCGGTGAGCCGACGCTGCACCTGGCGGGCGAAGTCGGCCGACCACTGGCCCTCCTGGAACCCCTGGGCGGCGGCGGCCGCGACCTCGACCTCGAGCCCGTTGCTGAGCTTGAGCTCGTCGCGCCGGTTGACGAAGCAGACCACGGCCTGGCTGCGGGCGAGGTTGCGGTACTGGATCCGCGCGTCCTCGTTGAAGTCGGTCTGGCCGGCCGAGGCCACGATGGCCTGCTGGAAGGCCACCCGGGCCTCGCGCTGCCGGCCCTGCTGGGCCAGCTCCTCGCCAAGCTGGAGGTTGCGCCGGGCGTCCATCCCTCGGCTCATGGTGGCGGCCACGTTGAGGGCGGAGTAGTCGGCGTCCTTGTAGATCAGCGGCGCGGAGGCGGGCTCGGCCGGGCCGGGCCGTCGGGCGGCCACGGGGGTGCCGGGCTCGGCGGGGCCGGCCGGTTCGGCTACGGGGTCGCGCGGGGTCAGGGTGCCGTCGAACCGCCCGTAGCGGAAGCCGGGCGGCGCGTAGAACGTCCACGAGATGTTGGCCAGAGGCAGATCGAACTCGGGGCCGAGATAGACCTGGCGGCCGGCCAGCCGGGGACGGGCCGAGGCGGTGGCGTGGATGATCTCGATGTGCCCCTTCTCCCCGGCGGGGACGTCGTGGAGGGGGATCACCTGCCAGCCGTCCTCGACCAGCGGGGCCACCGGGCGGTTGTTGACGAACACCGTCCACAGGGTGCTCCGGGCGGGGAGCCGGGCCCGCAGGAAGGGCAGGTCGCCCAGCCGGGCGGTGACCGTGGTACGGGTGACGGCCTGATTGTCGTCAGCGAGCACGGTCTCGATCCGCACCTCCTCGACGGTGGCCGGGAGTACCGAGGCGGCGTCAAGGCGGTCGAGGCCGAGCTCGAGGCGGTACTCGGGCACGGAGGCCCGGTAGCAGAGGATGGCGTCGCTGAGGTCGCCGGCCCCGAAGGCGGGCGGGATGGCCCGGGCGTTCTCGGGCACCAGGGTGTCGGTGGCGGCGGCGGGCCGCACCCGGACCCGGCCCCCGGCCAGCACGGCCAGGTAGGTGCGCTGACGCTCGACCCCCAGCGCGACCAGGGGCCGGATCTCGGCCGAGGTGGCGCGGGCATCGACGGGGATGGCGTAGTTCACCTCGAGGGCGTAGGCCCGCTGCACCCGCTGGTCGAGATGCACCTCCCAGACGCGGGCTTCGGGGTCGGTCTCCTCGACCTGGGCGATGCCCCGGCCGATGATGGTGAGGGCGGAGGCCTCGGGCGGGGCCTGGAGGCGGAAGGTCTTGATGCCCGCTCCCTCGATGTCGTAGCGCAGCCAGGCCCGCACCTGGAGCCGCCCCTCCTGGAGGGTGGCCCGCTGGAGCATCTCGGCCCGGAGCACGGGCTCGCGCAGGGTGGCCCCGAGGACCAGCTCCCAGTCCGGCCGCAGAATGCGCCAGGCCAGGTAGCCGGGCTGCTCGATGCCGAGGTCGCGCGGGTTGACCTCGGTGACCGCCTCGGCGGTCTCGGTGGTGAACCGGAAGCCGTGCTCGCCGGAGAGGGTGAGGGTGCCGGTGTGCTTGGCCGCGTCGGCGACCTGGATCCGCGGCACCTCGACCCGCGTGCGGGCCCCGTGCTGGGCCCGGCTGAGCACCAGGTTGAGGTTGGGGGCCCCGGTGATCTGGCGGACGAAGTGCACCACCACCCCGCCGTCCTCCGAGCGCAGGTCGTCCCAGTGGCTCACCGCGTCGCCGGTGAGGCTGTCGACATCGTAGCCGGCGGGAACCTCGAGCCGGATCCGGAACACCCCGGCCCGGGCGATGGTCACCTGCATGCGCGAGGACAGCACGGTGCGCTCGGGCGAGACGTCGACATGGGTCTGTTCGACCACCCGCAGCTCGGGCAGCACCGGCTCGGCCCGGACACTGACCCCGACCGGAAGCTGATGGTAGCGGAAGGCCCGGCGGACCTGGACGTTCCCCGCCCCGCCGGTCTGGACCTGGGCGGCCTCGAGGGCGGCGGACGGGAAGTCGCCGAGGCTCATCCCCTGCAAGCCCTGGATCCGGTCCACCCGGATGTCCACGGCCTCGGGCACGGCCAGGGCCAGGGCCCCGCGCTGACGCTCCACCCCGCGCACCCGGGGCAGTTCGAGGGCGACCTCGTAGGGCAGGCCCTCCTGGCTGGCCTGGCTCACCACCTGGAGCAGCAGGTCGCCGGACACCGGCCGTTCGAGGACCGCGTCGAGCGTGCGGAGATCGGGATCGAACCGCCAGGTGCTGAGCCCGGGGGCCTGGACGCGGGTGACCACGCTGCCGGCCGGGATGTCGAGGGCCAGGGCCTGGATCTCGCCCTGGGCGATCTGGTAGCGGATGGCGTGGGCCAGGGTGACCACGCCGGGGCCGAAGGTGGCCACGGAGCTGACGTCCGCGAACACCACCGCCGACTCGCGCTCGGTCTGGCGCTCGCGGGGCCGCCAGGTGCCGGCGGCCTGCCGGGCCGGGCCGAGCACGAGGCGGGCCCGGGTGACGCCGTCGGCCTCCTCGACCTCGGTCATCACGGCGGCGGAGGAGGCCACGGCGAGTTCGCGTCCGGGCAGCCGGGCCACCACCTCGGCCCGGAGGCTGGGCGGCAGCCACACCTGGACCATGGACTGACCGCCCTGCTCGACCACGGGGGCGAGGTAGTCGAGCACCACCCGCTGGCCGCCGCGTCCGGTGGTCTCGATCACCTGGTTCCCGTCGCGCAGGACCAGCCGGTCGCCCCGCGACGGCAGCTCCGAGCCCTGGAGCACGAACTGGGCCGACAGCACCGGGAAGCGCACCGGCCGGGCGGCCTCGAACCGGTACTCGCCCCGGATCCGGGCCACTGTCTGCACGCCGGGTTCCGACGGCGGCACGGTGACCGTGACCACGACCTGATCCATGGTGACGTCGTCGATCTGGCCTTCGGGCGGGGTGCCGCGGCCGCCAAACAGTCCGAGGAAGGCGATGGTGAACAGGGCGGGC
>PXDE01000262.1 GCA_003566475.1 PVC group bacterium
GGCGTCCACCTCGGCCCGGGCCGCGAATCCCCACTCGTAGGCCCGGCCCCGCCAGGTGTCGCCATAGCCCAACGCGCCCTCGAACTCCGCCTCGCCCGCCTGAACGGTCACAAAGCCATGGGCGAACATGGCAAATAGTATGGCGATTCGAGCCCTGCGGGGGCACGCGCTCATGCCATGTCTCACCGCTTCCGCAGCCGGGTGATCCGCCCGCCGACGATCCATTCCACCACGACGATGTCGCCGTTGGGGGCGAACGCGGCGGCGTGGGGGCTGTTGAACTGACCCGGACGGACATGCTCGGTCCCGGCCAGGTTGGGCCAGCCTTCGGGGGCGCGGGGGGGCCACCACTTGGCGGGATCCGGATTCGGCCCGATGTCCGGATGCGCCCCGATCTCCTCCACCACGTCCAGGGTCCCCATATCGAGCAGCTTGACGCCGGTGAACAGCTCCGGCACCAGGACCAGGCCGTCCCGGAAATCGAATGCGCAGGGGCTGTGGCAGCTTCCCGAGGCCCGGAGAAACCGGCCCTCCCCGTCGAAGATCTGGATGCGGTGATGGCCCCGGTCGGTGACCCACAGCTCGGCACCGTCGGAGCCCGTGCGGAACGCGATGCCATGGGGCTGGTTGAACCGCCCCGCGCCTTCGGTTCCATCGAGGGTTCCCAGGTAGCTCCCGTCCGCCGCGTGGCGGTGCACCAGCGAGGCCCCGTAGCCGTCGGCCACCCAGATGTCCCTGGTGACCGGGTTGACCGCCGCCCAGGTGGGCACGTACTTCTTCTCCCCGTAGGCGGGGTGGTCTGGCGGGCCGATCTGCTGGATCTCCTCTCCGGCCAGGGTGGTCTTGACCACCTCGTGGCTCTTCTCGTCGGCCAGCCACAGGACCTCCTGATCGTCCTCCACGACCCGGGTCAGCCCATGGGCGCCCAGCCAGCGGTCGCCGCCGGTGGCGGAGATCAGCTTCCCGTCGGGGTCGAAGGCGAGCAGGCCATTCTCGGCCTGGTGGAACACGATCACGGCGCCGGAGGAGGTGACGCACACGCCATGGGTGCGCCCGTTGGCGCGGCCGGTCGGGGTGTCGGGTATCCGGGCCCAGTTCTCGGTCCAGTCGTACGGCATCGCAAGCTCCTGGAAAGGGGTGAAGACGCTGGTTCCGACCATGCCCGAGGCGGGGCCGGGGGGCAAGAACCGCCATCCGTTCCCTGCCCTCGACAACCATCCGTCCGGTTAGCAGACTCCGCCGGATGGTTGAGCCGTCCCCGTTGCCGATGCCTGCCGATTCTCCGCCGGATGATTCGTCCGGGCGGCCATGTCGGCGTGTCGGCCGTCTGCTCCAGGGCGTGCTCCTGCGGACCCGCTGGATATGGGTCGCCCTGGCCGTGAGCGCCATGGGCTGGCCCTTCTTCGCGGAGCGCCGGGCCCATATCGCGGGGGATCACCGGATCGGCCCGGTGGATGGGTCCGCCTATGCCCTCCAGGCGCGGAGCCTGGCCGCCGGGAGGGGGCTGCGGATCCCGTACGTCATCAACTTCTACCACCGCTATGCCCCGGAGATTTCGAGGCGCGACGACCAGTGGCCCCCGGGGCCGGCCTTCATCCTCGCCCCGGTATTCCGGCGTCACGGCCCGGACGCGGCCAGGGGGCGTGAGGCCATGCTGTTCGTGGCCACCATCCTGTTCCCGCTGGCCGGGGCGTGGCTGGCCGGGGAGGCGACACGCCGGACCTGGCCCGCCCTCGTGGCGGCCGGGATGCTGCTGAGTTCCACCCTCATCGCCCGTCAGGGGGCGGCGATTCTGGGCGACGTGCCGGTGGCCGCCGTGTTCGCGGCCTACCTGGCCGCGCTGCTGGCCAGTCGGCGGCACCGGGCCTGGCTGGTGGCGGCGGGCCTGCTGGGCGGGCTGGCCTATTACATGAAGGGCTCGCAGGTGATCCTGCTTCCCCTGCTGCCCGGGCTGGCCGTGGTGCGCCACGGCTTCCGCGTGCTGCGCAGTCCGTGGCTGGCGGGCGGGGTGGCCGCCTATCTCGCCGTGGTGGGGCCGTGGTGGATCGCCAACGCCCGCGAATACGGCCACCCGCTGCACAGCACTCAGAACTACGTTACCGTCTTCTTCGGGCTGACCCCCGGCACCTGGGATGGATGGGATCCCAACTTCTATGGGGTGCATTTTGGCCATGGCCTGCCCCGGCGGACGGCCCGGTTCGAGGACCGAGAGGTCTGGATGGGCAGCGTCCGGCGGAACCTCGAGGCCTACGCCCGCGCCTTGCTCATGGGCCCGGACGCGGCGCCCCGCGACTGGGCCCGCATGGGCGCGGCCGGGCCGCGGGTGCGGGCCTGGATTCTGGACCGCGAGCCTCCGGTGCAGCCACCGCCCGATGGCGATGGCGAGGCCCCGGCAGTGTTCTCGGGCGCCGAGGACTGGCCGGCCTGGCCGTTCACCGTGGTTCAGGGCATGGGGCTTCTGGTGGGCCTGGTGGCACTGCTGGGCATGGTGCCGGTTCTGATGATCGAGTCCGTGCCCCGGCTCCGTCCGTCCTCGTCCGCCCTGCGAAGTCTGGGACGCTGGGGAACCGACCGGGTCCGCGTGGCGGCGGTGCTGGCTCTCGCTCTGCTGGCCCAGGCCCTGTTCATCATCCTGATGTGGCTGGCCATGGACCGGTTCGTCCTGCTGGTGGTGGCCCCGGTCATCGCGCTCGGGCTGCTCGGGCTCGATCTGATCCCCGATTTCATCCGGGGATCGCTGGCCAGGTTGGGCTGGCTGCGCCGGAGGATGGATGCGGGCTGGCGGTTCGCCCTCGTCCGCACGGTGACCACGCTCGCCGTGTGCGGGCTGGGCCTGTGGGTGTGGGCCGGACCGTCGGCGTCCATCCGGGCCGCGCAGGCCCCGGCCCGGCCCCGCGCTCCCGACGCCCCGCCGGTATATCCCGGCCCGGCCCACACCGCCCGCGCCCTGGAGCCGGTGCTGCCGGCCAACGCGGTGATCATGGCCCGCTACCCGCTGGGCGTGCTGTTCTTTGGACCCGACACCTGGAAGGGCGTGGGCCTGCCGTTCGCCGAGCCGCCGGTGCTCTTCTCGATCGCCCGGTACTACGGGGTGACCCACCTCCTGCGCGACCTCGACCGCCCGGGCCTGGCCCAGTTCATCCGCGAGCATCCCGAGGCCCTCGAACGCATCCCCATCCCCGGCCACCGCCGTCTCAACATCTACCGGATCCATTACGACCGGTTCCCGGAAGGCTTCTTCCTGGATCCGGACGAGATCGGAACGGAGCGGGGGACGTAGGACCAGGTTCTGCTCTGAAACACACTTTCGCGATTCCGTGAGCAAGCCGTTGGTCCTCAAGAGTATACGGCCGAATGGACACGGGCCCAGTAGTCCGCTGTTCCCGCCCTGCGGGACGGACCGCGCATGGAACGAACCTGCCTGGGCGGAAGAGAAGCCATGGTCGAGCCTTCCTCCAGTCAGGCGCCGCACATGCGCCCTCGTCCCGCCCTGCGGGAACAGCGAGGTACTGGCATGCATCCC
>PXDE01000303.1 GCA_003566475.1 PVC group bacterium
ACCATGGTCGATCCGGGATCCGACCTCGCTCGGGCACGGGCTGGAAGCGCCGTGCCACGTCCGGCCAATGCTTTCCTTCTCCCTTCGTACCTCGTCAGCTTGCCCGACGTAGCGTCGCTGCGGAGCGAAGTCGGATCAACCTTCGGTTCTCCCGCACCCCGCAACGTGTCCGACGAAGCTTCTGAGCGAAGTCGGATCCCGCATCCCGCATCGCGCATCGCGCATCGCGCATCCCGTCACCGCGCCCGGACCTCCCCCCTGTGGCCTGCCGCGCCGTAGCCCGGCGAAGTCGGGCGGCCGCTCGACCGAGTCCCGCCTCGCGGGAGGAAGATCGGCTCCGGGCGAGGGACGAGGTAGCGGACGCCACAGGAAGGGCCTCCCCCGACCACGGACCCTACTTCGCGTCCCGCGAGGCGGGACTTCGTAGGGCAAGCCACGGACTTCTCCTCCCCACATCCCACACCCCACAACTTGTCCGACGAAGCGCCTGGGCGAAGTCGGATCCCACATCCCAAACCAGTGGCGAAGCCGCCCCTCCCAATCCCTAATCCCCAATCCCCAATCCCCAATCCCCGCCCCGCAGGGGCGCTCCCCCCGATCCGCAGTTGAACCCTTCCGCCAGCCGACGTACGCTGTCCGCGGAGGTACGAAATGACCACGGCCGAAGCCATCGCCGAGAACGTGCGGTCCATGCCGGAGGACGCCCAGCGGGAGATTCTCGATTTCATCGAGTTCCTCCGGGAGCGCCGGTTCCGGCCGGGTCCGTCCGAGGAGAGTTCCGCCTGGCGGGCATTCTCGCTCGACCGGGCCATGCGCGGGATGGAGGAGGAGCCGGCGCCCTACACCACGGCGGACATCCGGGAGAAGGCCAGCTTGCCGCGGTGAACATGGATCGCACCGCCAAACCCGCTGGACGGGGCCGGTGCCATTCGGTACGTTTGCACCATGATGACGGTTGCAGCTGAGAACACGCTGAGAAGCCTGGAGCGGCTTGAAGAGCCCGTCCGGGCCTGGCACGTCGAGGCCGGTCCGGACGCGGCCGGAGACGCGGCGGTCTGGGTTTGGGCCACTCTGGCGGACAAGGATCTGAATCCACCCACCCGGGCGCGCATCCGGCAGCGGGTGAAACGTGCGGTGCGGCGTGGACGAACCCCTGCCCCCTGGGTCTATGTCCACTTCCGGTCGGACTCGGAGCCGCAGGAGCCATGAGCCTCCTCGTCGCCCTCCTGGCCCAGCGCAGCATCCGAACTTGAGGGCCTGATTCTCGGATCCCACATCTCACATCCCACACCCCACACCGCCCCGAAGGGGCTTCCCCACACCCCACATTCCACACCCCACAAATTGTGCGACGTAGCGCCGGGCTGTGTCCGCCGGAGTCCCGCCCTGCGGGACGAAGGAGGGGCGAAGTCGGATCAGCGGCGAAGCCGCTCCCCTCGATCCGCAGTTGAACCCTTCCGCCAGCCGACGTACGCTGGGTTCGACGGGTGGAGCCGGAGGCACCCGAACCCCACGATGAACGTCACCATTCCCGATGAGTTTCTGAAGGCTGCCGGCCTGTCCGAAGCCGAGGTGCTTCTGGACCTCGCGGTCCTGTTGTTCGAGAAGGACCGCCTGACCTTGACTCAGGCGGCGAAGCTGGCCGGGATGGAGCGTCTCCGCTTCCAGCGTCTGCTGGCCGACCGGGGGATCTCCATCCACTATGACGTCGCCGAGTTCGAAGCGGACCTGAAGACCCTGCGGGAACTCGGCCGGCTGGGATCGTCGTCAGCGACGCCTCGCCCCTGATCGCGCTGGCCTCCATCAGGAAGCTCGCCCTCCTGAAGGCGTTGTATGCCGAGATACTCGTCCCTCCTTCCGTCTTCAGCGAGGTCGCCGCATCGCGTCTGGATGCTCCCGGAGCCGCAGAGGTCAGGCGATCCGGGTGGATTCATGTTCGCGAAGTGGAGGCGAAGACAACGGGCCTGGTGACAGAGGTGAGGCCCGATCTCGACGCTCTCGCCAGCATCGCGGGCTTCCGGATCAGTGAGGGCCTCCGCGCCCGAGTGCTAGAGGTGACCGGTGAGATCCAGCCATAGCGCCCGCGCCAAACCCCCCACACCAGCGGCGAAGCCGCTCCCCCCAGTCCCTCGCCCGCTTGCCAGCGGGAGGTGGCCATGCTAGCGTCCTACCAGTAAGGCGACGTTTTCAACTGGAGAAGACCCATGGAGTCTGTGGCGACAACCAGGATGTCATCGAAGGGCCAGGTCGTGATCCCGGAAGAGGTCCGCAAGGCGATGGCGCTCAAGAGCGGAACCCGGTTCATCGTTCTCGGCGAGGGCGATGTGGTGGTGCTGAAGACGATCTCCCCTCCCTCGCAGGACGAGTTCGACGCGGTCATCCGGAAGGCTCGGCGCCAGGCGAAGGCCGCTGGAATGAAGCCCGCCGACGTGACGCGAGCCGTCCGGGAGGCCCGGCGGGGAAGGTGAGGCTGGTTCTCGACACCAACGTGCTCGTCTCCGCCGTCTTCTTCGGCGGCGTTCCCGGCCGTGTTCATGCGAAGACTCAGGAAGGAGGGGGCGTCGTAACCTTAGAGGACCGAACGCTCCCCGCTCGGACCGTGGGCGGCCGGGTGGCCGTGCAGAGCCCGTAGCTCCGTCCGCCCAGGACGTGGCCGTCTGCGGTCCCGCCCCCGAGCCGAACCGACCTCGAGCGAAGCCCGGATTGGCCACAAGATGCAAAGGGGGCACAAGAAGGGGGGGGGCCATCCCCGCGCCTGGACCTCCCCCCTGTGGCGGCCGCTCGACCGAGTCTTCGAGAAAGAGCGGCTCCGGGCATGGAACGAGGGAGGAGACGCCGCGCCGGAGTCGCCTCCGCGACCAAGGACCTTGGACCACGGACCGCGACCCTTCCCCGCCTTCCCCGCCCGCTCCCCGGAAGTTCCCCTCCTCGGAGGGGTGCCCGACTTGCCCCGAGCTTCGTCGAGGGAAGAGCGGGGGGGGTGAGGCAGGTCAGGACAATGGGGAGAGATGGCACGCGGGGCAGCTCAACCCACCCCGTCGCTACGCGCCACCCCTCCCGAGAGGGGAGCTTCGGAATCCCCGTGGCTGCGAGCGCCTAGCGAGTGGCCGGCCGCGTCCTTGGCGGACGCAGCTACATCCTCGCGTCCTACGCGGCGGCCGGAGGGTTCCACGTCGTAGGTGTACTGGCTGACCACTCCCAGCGGGCCGACGACTTCACCCGCGAACCTCCCCTCCTCCGGAGGGGTGCCCGAAGGGCGGGGTGGGTTGGGTGAGCCATCGCGTTCCCGCCGAAGCCCATCGGGCGTAGGCGTGTGGTTAAAGGAGCTAGACTTCACGTGCAGGTGATCGCGGTGGGGCTCGAAGGCGTTGCTTACGGTGTGGACCGGGCCCACGACGCTCGCGAGGAGGTCGGAGCCTGGCTCGTAGTGGTAGGTGAAGCTTCCCATGTCCGGTTCGCCGATGGCTATCTCAGCCGTGGCCTGGCATCCTACCCGCAACCTGCCCTTGC
>PXDE01000373.1 GCA_003566475.1 PVC group bacterium
ATCGACCCCGCCCGCCCCGAGACCGCCGCCAAGCACGAGCTGCTCAACCGCCGCGAGTTCCGCCAGGCCCTCTCCCTCGCCCTCAACCGCAAGGCCATCATCCGGGCCGAGTACAGCGGCCAGGGGGAGCCCGCCCAGATCGACCCCGGCCCCGACTCGCCCCACCACCACCCCCGCCTCTACCGGGCCTTCACCGAACACGACCCCGCCCGGGCCAGCGCCCTGCTCGACGGCCTCGGCCTGACCCGCCGCGACGGCGAGGGCATGCGCATGTTCCCCGACGGGCGGCGCATGACCTTCTTCCTCCACGCCACCGACTACACGGGCAGCGGCCCGGTCCAGCTTCTGCTCGACGACTGGGCCGCCGTGGGCGTGCGGGTGATCCTGCGCGACCAGGCCCGCACCCTCTGGCAGGCCCAGCAGAGCGCCTTCGACCACGACTTCTCCCTGTGGACCGGGGAGAGCGAGTTCGACCCCCTCGTCGAGTGGCGCAGCTTCGCCCCCCGCGGTCTCCACTCTTTCCACGCCCCCGGCTTCGGGATCTGGTACAATCTGGGCGGGCATCTCGGCGACGAGCGGGCGGCCGAACGGCCCCAGGCCATCGAGCCCCCGCCCGACCATCCCGCCCGGCGGGCCATCGACCTCATCGAGGCCGCCCGGGCCGAGGTCGATGACGAGCGCCGGGCCGACCTCATCCGCGAGCTGCTCGACCTCGCCGCCGACGAGCTGTGGCACATCAGCATCACCACCCCGCCCCCCCAGCTCGCGGTGGTGTCGCGCGACCTCCGAAACGTCCCCGAGGTGGCCCTCACCGGCGCCGCCTACTCCACCCCGGCCAACGCTGCCCCCGAGACCTGGTGGCACGAGAACCCCGCCGACTCGCCCGGAGCCATCCGGCGCCTCCAGGAGTCCATCCTCACCCCCGTGCTGGCCCCCCGGATGCAGGAGGAGCCGCCGGCCCGGGCCGGGCGGCTGCTGGTCTGGCTGTTCACGGCGGTGGGGCTCGCCTTCCTCGCCCTCATGGCCCTGCGCCACCCCTTCGTGGGCCGGCGGCTGGCCATCATGGTCCCCACCCTGGGGATCATCTCGGTCATCGTGTTCACCATCATCCAGCTCCCGCCCGGCGACTTCCTCACCGCCCGCATCCTCGAACTCGAGGCCCAGGGCGACGAGGGCTCGATCCGGGCCGTCGAGGATCTGAGGCAGCTCTTCCATACCGACGAGACGGTGGTGATGCGCTACGTGCGCTGGATGGGATTCCCGTGGTTCCTCAGCTTCGAATCCGCCGACCGGGGCCTGCTCCAGGGCCACCTCGGCCGGTCCATGGAGGACGGGCGGCTGGTCAACGACATCATCGGCGACCGCCTGCTCCTCACCTTCCTCATCTCCCTGTTCAGCATCCTGTTCACCTGGGCCTTCGCCCTCCCCTCCGGCATCTATTCGGCGGTCAAGCAGTACTCCGTAGGCGACTATCTGCTGACCCTGCTCGGGTTCATCGGCATGTGCATCCCCAGCTTCCTGCTCGCCCTCATCCTCATCCACCTGGGCCGGGTCTGGTTCGGGGTGAGCATCTCGGGCCTGTTCTCCCCCGAGTTCGCGGCCCAGCCGGAGTGGGACTGGCCCAAGGTCAAAGACCTGCTCCAGCACATCTGGGTGCCCGTGGTGGTGCTGGGGGTGGGCGGGACGGCCGGCATGATCCGCGTCATGCGGGCCAACCTGCTCGACGAGCTGCGCAAGCCCTATGTGGTCACCGCCCGGGCCAAGGGGGTGCGCCCGGTGAAGCTGCTCCTGAAGTACCCGGTGCGGATCGCCCTCAACCCCTTCCTGTCCGGCATCGGCGGCATCTTCCCCACCCTCATCTCCGGCGGGGCCATCGTGGCCATGGTGCTCAGCCTGCCCACGGTGGGGCCGCTCATGCTCTCCGCGCTGATGGCCCAGGACATGTACCTGGCCGGGTCCATGCTCATGCTTCTGAGCACCCTCGGGGTGCTGGGCACCCTCATCAGCGACCTCCTCCTCCTCGCCGTGGATCCCCGCATCCGCATGGGGGACAGCAAGGCATGAGCGATCCCGTCGTGCCCGCGCCTGAGGGTTCCCAGGCGCCCTCCGCCCCGTCCGCCGACCCCGAGTCGGCGCCCGGACTCCCCAATCCCCAATCCACAATCCAAAATCCAACATCCCTAGGGACGCTCTCCCAGTCCCAGCTCATCCGCCTGCGCTTCGCCAAGCACAAGGTGGCGGTGGTGGCCATGCGGGTGCTGGCCATCTTCTACCTGGCCGCCCTGTTCGCGGAGTTCCTCGCCCCCTACCCCATCAACTGGCGCGACCTCGACCACGCCTACTGCCCGCCCCAGCTCCCCCGGGTCTCCCTGCGCGAGGGGCTCTACGTGCATCCCATGGTCAGCCACGTCGATCCCATCACCCTCCGCCGTACCTACCACGAGGACCGCGACCGCCGGATCCCCCTGCGCCTGCTCGTGCGCGGGGCCCCGGTCCGCCTCTGGGGACGCATCCCCATCGAGCGCCGCCTGTTCGGCCCCGCCTGGAGCCCCGAGGATCTGGCCCGGGCCTCGGCCGCCGGCACCGACGCCCTCGACGCCACGGGCGAGCCCATCCCCAGCTTCCACTTCCTGGGCGCCGACAAGTACGGGCGCGACCTGTTCAGCCGCCTCATCTACGGCTCGCGCATCTCCCTCTCCATCGGCCTCGTCTCCGTGGGCATCACCTTCGTCCTGGGGCTGATCATCGGCGGCATCTCCGGCTACGTGGGGGGGCGCACCGACACCCTCATCCAGCGGGCCATCGAGATCATCAACGCCTTCCCCAGTCTCCCCCTGTGGCTGGCCCTCGGCGCGGTGCTCCCGCCCGACTGGCCCGCCCTCAAGGTCTATTTCGCCATCACCGTGGTCCTGAGCCTGCTCAACTGGACGGGGCTGGCCCGGGTGGTCCGGGGGAAGATCCTGTCCCTGCGCGAGGAGGACTACGCGGTGGCCGCCCGGCTGCTCGGGGCCAACCACGGGCGCATCCTCTTCCGCCACCTCATGCCCGGCTTCGCCAGCCACATCATCGTCACCCTCACCCTCAGCGTGCCCGGGATGATCCTGGGCGAGACCGCCCTGTCCTTCCTCGGCCTGGGCCTGCGCCCGCCCATCGTGAGCTGGGGGGTGATGCTCCAGGACTGCCTCAACATGCAGGCCGTGGCCAACTACCCCTGGCTGCTCGTCCCCGTCTTCCCCATCATCCTGGTGGTGCTCGCCTTCAACTTCTTCGGCGACGGCCTCCGCGACGCGGCTGACCCGTATGGGGGGCGGTAGGTCCGGCCGGGCCAGGGCCCACGCATCCCTGTCGGCCGTGATCCCGCTTGACCCGCAGGGCCTCCCGACCCATTTTACTCTGCCGTGCTGGCCTCCCGACACCCGGTCCTGTGCGAAGGCAAGTTGTCCCATGAGAGCTCCGAAGCGACACCGTCCCCCTCCCCGAGCCATCGTCCCACCGCCTGCGGGCGTCGATCTCGATGCCGTGGCGAGTCGGGTCCGCTATGTCGGCAGTCCTGAGCATAAGGACACTCCATCCTTCGCCGGCGCCCCCCGCCCCCGGCTCGCGGACGCGTCGGTCTGCGACCCCGCCCTGGCGGATCGGCAGGCGGACATCACCCGGTGGCTCCAGGAGGCTATCCGCAGGGGACACACCGGTCCCTGGGAGGGAGATTTCCCGAAGTACGTTTGGACCCGTCAGCAGGATTCCGTGTACATCGGACGCCTGGTCAATCGCGGGAACGGAGAGTACAAGGGCTACGAGCTGGAGCGGCACGAATGGCCGAAGGGGATATGAGCCGCCTCCGGTTCGAGTTCGACTGGCAGGATCCGCGGGGGGCCCGGGGACCGGAGATCCGGGCCACCTGGGCCCTGCTGAAGATCTACGTGGACGACATCGCGGTCACCCGGATCTACGACCCGCTGGGCCGGAGCCACCGGGAGGCCGTCTTCGGTCCTCTGTACCCGCTGGCTGAGTGGATCGCCACCCATTGGTGGTTCCTCGTCTCCGAGGTGGAGTGCCCGCGGACCGAGCGCCATGCGACCTATGCCGAACGGCATTCGATGCTCTACGCCCGGGAAGGGTATGCCCTCCCCGACCTGGAGATCTGCCCCGCCGGTGACGAGACGCTGCTGCGGTGGCGATCCACCCGGCAGTACCGCTCCCGGGTCCGGTTCGGCGAATCCGGCTCGGCCGTCCTCGACGCGGAGGAGGTTCGCGAGGCGCTGGCGGGCCTCGTAGCGACGGTGAAGCGTCGCCTCGACGGCCAGGGAATCGAAGGAACCCTGCTTCAGGAGGAATGGGAGGCCATTGACGAGGCCGACGACGAGGAACGCGATTTCTGCAAGCGGGTCGGCGCGATGGGCCTGGATCCCTATGCGCTGGACGATGACCGTCGCGCGCTGGTCCTCACCATCCATGAAAGCCTGCCCATGTCACTGGCCGAGGACTTCTTTCACCTGTCCGACGTGGACCACCTGCAGCCCTGCCGCGACTTCCTGCTTCGCGTTCTCGAGGACATCCGACACCTGGACACGCCGATCCCGGAGCTTATCCGTCTTCGCGAAGAAGCGCCCAGGATCGGCGTCACGCCGTCCCGACCGTGGCAGCAAGGATGCGCCTTCGCCCGGGACTTGAGATGCTTGCTCGGACTCAACGGCCAGCCACTGTCCGATATGGAGGGCATCGCCCGGTCCCTTCGCATCGAGCCCGGTTTGCTGCGACGGGCGATGCTGGACGCCAAGGAACCTCCCTTGCCCATCGACGGCCTTCAGGGACCGAGCCCCGACGGAAGTCCGGGCTTTCTGATCGCGGGCCGAAGCGAAACCTCCCGCCGCTTCACGTTCTGCCGGTCGTTGTTCGAATACCTGACCGCCCCCGCCCCGGACTCGCCGACCCTGATTTCTCCGGCCAGGTCGGACCGCCAGAAGCGGAACCGGGCGTTCGCGGCGGAATTCCTGGCCCCGGCCCGAGAGATCGGACATCGCCTCGTCGGAACCACGGTGGACGAGGAGGAGATCGCCGAGCTGGCCGATGGATTCGGCGTGTCTCCCTGGGTCGTCACCTACCAGATCCGGAACAACGAGCTGGCCACCGTAGTTCCTGCATACATGGACTGACCTGCCCTGGCCACCCATGCGGGTGGCCCGCGCCCTCAGCCCTCCCCGGCCGCCGGCCGGGCCCGGGCCTGGGCCTCGCGGGCGATGCGGCGGCCTTCCTCGACGTCGACCAGGGCCAGCAGGACCGCCCCCACCACGAAGAACAGGACGATGGAGAGGATGCCCAGCCGGCTGGAGCCGGTGAGGCCGATGACCAGGGCGATGACCGCCGGCCCCACCATGCCCGCGAACTTGTCCATCACCCCGTAGAAGCCGAACAGCTCGCCCGACTTGTAGGCCGGGATGAGGCTCGCGTAGAGGGAGCGCGACAGGGCCTGGGTGCCCCCCTGGACCATGCCCACCAGGAAGGCCAGAATCCAGAAGTGCGCGGCCGTGGTCATGAAATATCCCAGGATGGCGATGCCGGTGTACACCGCCAGTCCCAGCAGAATGGCGGGCCGGGTGCCGATCCGGCCGGCCAGCATCCCGGCCAGAAAGCTGAAGGGGACGCCCACGAACTGGACCATCACCACCGCCCCGATCATGTGCCCCTGCTCGATGCCGAGTTCGGCCCCGTACACCGTGGCCATGCGGATGATGGTCCCGATGCCGTCCCCGTAGATCAGGTAGGCGATCAGGAACAGCAGGGCGTGGCGGAAGCGGCCCAGGTTGCGGGCGGTGGCCGCGATGCGGCGGAGGGCGAACCGGACCACGCCGCGCTCGGCGACCTCGCCGGGGGCGAGGGAGACCGGGGCCTCCGGCACCCGCCGGAACAGGGGGATGGAGAAGCCGGCCCACCACACGGCCACGGCCAGGAACGAGAGCCGGGCCGGGAGGGTTCCCTCGGGCACCCCGAACCAGTCGGGCCGCTGGATCAGCACCAGGCAGAAGGAGAGCAGCAGGCCCGCGCCGATGTAGCCGATGGCGAAGGCGCCGGTGGACACCCGGTCCACCTCATGGGGCCGGGCGATGTGCGGCAGCAGCGCGTCGTAGAAGACCACGCTCCCGTTGGCCCCGATGTTGACCAGGATGAAGAAGACGAGCCCCAGAACCCAGTTCCCCTCCCGGACCAGCACGAGCAGACCGGCCCCGGCCACCCCCAGCCCCAGGAACGCGGCCAGCAGCGGCTTCTTGATCGCGGCCCGGTCGGTGATCGCCCCCAGCAGCGGCGCGGCCACGGCCACGAGCACGATGCCCAGGGTGGTGGCGAGGGCGAAGTTCCGCGTGGCCACCGCATTGGGCAGATCCGCCGCCGCCACGTTCTGGTAGTAGATGGGGAACACCGTGGTGACGATCACCGCCCACATCCCGGTGATCGCCCACTCGTACATCGCCCACGCCCGCAGCTCCGGCCGGTGCAGCCCCAGACGCTCGCTCAGCGGCGGTTTCTCTCCCCCCATGCCCCTACCCCGCCCCGTCGGGGCCGTCATCCATGGCCTCGGCCACGGCCTGAAATTCGTCGGGGGTGAGCCGCTCTAGGATGGCCTCGGTGCCGATTCGGCGGTAGCGGGTGAAGGCCTCGACCAGATCCTCCTTGGCCCGTCGGGGGCCTTTCACCCCCAGATCCTCCGCCAGTTCCCGGAGCCGGGTGGCGGTCAGCGTCTCCAGCACCATCCGCTTATTCAGGGTTCCCATGCCCCGCATCCTAGCGGGCACGGGGCCGGGGGAGAAGCCCGGAAGGAAGCCAGGGGGCCCTTCGCATGGACCTGGCCTTCTTTGCTGGTCCGATGAGGGAAGAACGGGTACATGCATCGTCGGGGGCCAGATCCCTGCGTTGGAACTACCATGGAAGCCGTCTACCTCAGTGCCACCCAGTTCGTGCGGGCGATGACAACCGGACGGACCCGGCCCTTGCTATTCGTGGCCGAGGATACCGATGGCAACGCCCATGAGGTCATCGTGAAGTTCCGCCGAGGCGACTTCACCCACAAAGGCCAGGTCGCCGAGCTGATCTCCGCGCTTCTCGCCTCTCGCCTGGGCCTCGCCGTTCCCACCCCCGCCATCGTGGAGGTTCCGGCGGCCTTTGCCGAGCTGGTTCCGGATTCTGCCGCCGATGCGGTTCGGGATGGCGGTGGCCCCAATTTCGGCTCGGTCCTGGTGGAACCCGGCCACACCACATGGCCTCAAGGAACCCCGATCAGGGGCCGATTGGTGGACCTCGCGGCCGAGGTGTTCGCCTTTGACCTTCTCGTCCAGAACCCCGACCGAAGGCGGGGCAACCCCAACCTGCTGGCCCGCTCCGAGTCTCTCGTCGTGATCGACCATGATCAGGCTTTCAGCTTCCTCTATCTCCCCATGATCGGAGGGGCTGGGATGCCCTGGGAAGCAAAGGACCATGCCTCAGACTTCGGATATATGCGCAATCACCTGTTCTACAGCGAATTGCGGGGATCGAGGCCGAACCTTGGACCCTTCCTGACCCGGCTTCACGGCTTGCAGAAGGCCGATATCCGGGGTTTAGTTGACCATGTACCCGAGGCGTGGCTTCCCGATGGGCACGACCTTTGCGGCCAGATTATCGACTATCTGGCCACGGCTGCAAAAAACGCGTCTGAATTCATCGCCATGGTGAGGCACTTGCTGGAATGAAAACCCCCTACGGATATGTGACCCTCCGCTATGTCCATGACATGGTGACAGGGGAATTCGTCAACGTGGGCGTGGTACTCTACGCCCCGGAGGCCCGGTACCTGGGCGCTCGCTTCACCCGCTCCTACGAACGGCTGAACGCCCTTTTCCGGGACGTGGATCACAGGCACTTCCGCAAGCTGGTCCGGCACTTGGACGCCGCGTTTTCGGATCTGGCCCAGGAGGTCGCCTCGGGCCTCGGACTCGAACCTGCCGCAGGGGTGGAGGCGGTCGTCCGACGGGTGCTGCCCCCGGACGACTGCTCTCTCCAGTGGTCCCCTTCGGGGGCGGGTCTGGCCACCTGTGAAGGTCTTCCGCAAGTCCTGGCTGGTTTGTTCAGCCGTCTGGTCGAGAAGTACACAAGGGGCTCGGAAGCCGCCCGACGTACCGACGAGGACATCGGCCGCAACTTCAAAGCCAGCCTGAAGGCCGGTGCGGCCCGGCTGTCCGAGAAGCGGGTCTCGGGACGGGACTACCACTACGACTTTCACTTCGCGTGGAAGAACGCGGCCTGGCACCTCTACGAGCCGGTTTCCTTCGACCTGGTCGACAAGGACAGCATTCTGGAGAAGGCCAACCGATGGGTAGGGCGAGGCGTCGCCCTGAGCGACGCGCCGGAAAAGCCGAACCTGCACCTCCTGCTGGGCGAACCTGGGCGGCCTGAAAACCGCGACGCCTTCGAGCACGCTTGCCGGCTTCTCCGGCGCATGCCCCAGGAACCCGAACTCGTCGCGGAAGCCGACATCCCCGCCTTCGCAAGCCGTGTCGCGGCCGAAATCGCCATGCACCCGGACGAGGAGACATAGGCAAACGGGCTCCGGGCGTATGCCGTCATCCATGTCTCGCCCTCCGATGGGCTTGCCGCGGCGAAGCGTCTTCGCGAAGCCGGGGCTGAGCCCGCCCCCCCGCCCCCGCCTTCACGCGCCGGTTGGGCGAGGGTATGGTTGCGGGCATGAGCCGGAGCCGGGCATGGGCCCTCGCGGGGGCGATGTTTCTGGGGATGGGTGTGCCGTCCCCGGTCGGGCGGGCGCAGCCGTCTCCCGGCCGGCTGGAACTGGTTCCGGGCCATGAGGAGGGCCTTCTCGTCCGCCTTCTCCGGACGCCGGGCGCCGAGGGCGCCGCCGTCCACCTGACCGCCTCCGATCCGGAACGGTTTCTGGCCCGGCTCCGGGAGCTGGACGAGGAGGCGGTGCTCGAAACCCACCGTCTGGTGGTGGAGGCCGAGATGCGGCTGCGGGACGGGGACCGGATGGCGGCCCTTGACCTGTTCCGGCAGGCCGCCCAGGCCTACCGGGAACGGATGGCCACCGACGGCATGGCGGCGTATCCAGTCCTCCCGGAGTCCGATCCGCCGCTCCCGGTGCCCGACGAACTCCTGCTCCAACTCCCTTTCCAGCGTCCACGCTTCACCCTCACCGTCTTCGATGGCCGGACCTACCGGGCCCTTCTCCCGTTCGACCATGGATGCGGAAGCCAGGAGGACAATGGGCTGATCCGCCGGTTCATCGCTCTGGAGGCCTGGGCGGACGTGGACGAGGAGTTCGCCCGGATGGCGGAGATCCACCGGCTTCGGACGGAACCGCATGTGCAGAGGGGGGCGGTTACGGTCACACGGGGGAATCGGACCTACGTCCGGCCCATCTGGCTGCGGGCCCAGCCGTCCGGGCTCGACCGCGTCGGACTCGGCTTCGCCCTCGACCATGCCTATTTCCTGCGGGCCCGGGGCCGCCTGGACAAGGCGCTGACCACCATCGCCGACGCCATGGCGGGGATCGACCTCGACCGGGATCCCAATCGCCCGCGGGGGGTGCCAGTGACCGTGCGCGGGGAGCCGCTCACACCCAACGACACCTCGGTCCGGGTCCGAAGCCCCGCCTCCTCGTGCTTCCGGACGCCCTGGATCACCCGTCTCGAGTTCATTCAGCAGGGCCTCCAGTTCCACCGTCAGGCGGGCCGGGAGGCGCGGCTGGAGAGGCGATTGCGGGAGGCCGCCGCCCAGGGCCATCCCGCCGCGCTCCGCACCTTGGCCCGGATCCGGGTTCTCCAGAGCCGCCCCCTTGAGGCGACGGCGCTGGAGCTGGAGTATCTGGAACAGGGCCGACTCACCGAGACCACCCGGCGAGTCCGCCGCGGCATGGTGCTCCAGGACGCGGGCCGGCATCGCGAGGCCATCACCGTCCTCGAGGAGGCGCTGGCGGGCCGCACCGGCGCGCTCATGCTTCCCGATCCGACGGAGGAGGAGATTCACCGGCGGTTCGAGCGCGCCCCCCCTCCCCACGGCGTCCCGATCACCGTGCCCCGGGCCACCTGGGAACGGGATCTGCTGACCCGGCTCCGAACCCTGTACGAGAGCGTCGGAGACCGCGACCGGATGCTGGCCACCACCTTGCGGCGGCTCGACCACGACGGCGACCGCGTGCGGCCCGAGGCGCTGGCCGAGGCCCGGACCCTGTTCCGGACCCAGGGCCGACGCGAGGAATTCGACACCTGGCTGGAGAGCTGGACCGGAGACGACCCGAGTCCGGCCCGCCGGGCGTCCGCGCTCTGGGCGACGGAGGCCTATGCGGAAGCCGCCGAGGTGATCGGCCGGGCCGAACTGCCGGAGCGCGAACTTCAGACCTGGCGGCGTCGGCTGCACGGGCAGGGGCCGGAGGTGGTCCGGCGGTTCCAGATCGCCTGGACGGAGGCGCGGCCCGAGGACGCCATGGCCCGCCTGCGGCTTCTCCTCGATCTGGGCCGGGAGGATGACGCCGAAGTCGAGGACCTGCTGGAGGGTCTGCTCGGCCGCGCGGATTCGCCGCTGGCGGCATGGTCCACCCGGCATGGCCCGGCCCGCCCCAGCCGCAGCGTGTACGACGCGGCCTACCACCTGATCCGCCGCTACGAGCGGGACGGCCGCTCGGACCGGATCGCCGACCTCGTCCTGCGTGTCGCCGAGGGCCATCCGCCGTTCACCTGGCGGGCCCACCGTCTCCGTCCGAACGAGCCCTGGCTGCTCCGGCCCGACGACGACGTCCAGATCGGACTGCTCATCGCCCTCCACACCATCTACGCCGGGCTCCCCCACCTCCAGCGGCCGGAGGATCGGACCCGCATCCAGGCGGCGGCCGAGTCCGTACCCTGTGTGCCGCTTCGCGCCCAGGTGGCCCGGCTCATCCACGGGCCGGAGGCGCCGGTGGAGGATCCGCTGACGGCCACCCTCCATCCGGTGCCGGCCGTCCGGGTGCGGACGCCGGGCCTTCCCGAGGGCGTGCGGATCCTCACCAGCCGCGACGACGTGCGCTGTATCTCGCCGGACGGGGCCTGGACGGGCACCTCCTGGGGCCTGGTGCGGTATCGCCGCCGGGACGGCCTCCTGGACATCGTCCAGATCCCGCTGGGTGACCCGGTGGATGCCATCGCCGCGTCGCCCCGCGGACTGTTCGCGGTATCCCCGAAGGGTCTGTTCTGGATCGAGGATCCCGACGCGGACGTTCCGATCTGGGTTCGCACTCCCGTCGAGTGGCCGTCGCGGGACAGGTACCGATCCTCGCGATGGCTTCCGCCGGACATGTTCTGGCACGAGGACGCCGTCTGGGTCCGCCTGGGCCAGCGCGCGATCTCCTACCGGCCGGACTCGGGGGACATCCGGACGTTCGAGCCCCTGGACGGCCCCGTGATGTTCGCCGCCCACGGCAGGGTCTGGGGGGGCCAGGGCGTCTATGCCGCCGACCGGGGAACGTTCGAGGGAATCGGAGACGGGGAACTGGGGGGATGGTTCATCGGAGCGACCTCCGATGCGGTCTGGGCCACGGTGGAGTCCGCGCCCGGGCGGCCCCATCAGATCGCCCGCGTCGATCCGGCCTCCCTCCGGGCCGACCGCATCCCCTCCGGCCCGATGCCCTCCGAAGGTCGGGCCCCGTTCTCGCTGCTGGGCGAGGTGAACGGATGGGCCTTCTTCCACACGGGGGGCGGCCTTCTGGTCGCGGTGGATTCCCAGGCCGCCTTCCCGCGGGCGGAATGGCTGGCCAATCCCCAGTCATGGGAAGCGAAGCGCCTGCCCCCTGGCGAACCCTCGTTCTGGGACAGGCGGGGCATCCGGCGCTGGCACGCCACCGGACGGCAGGACTCGTTCTTCCCCTCGGCCTACCGGGACCAGCGGCCGGAGGTCGTCACCTCGATCCCGGCCGGGACGGCCCGGCTCGTCGGCGCCGTCCGCAACCCCGTCGGCCCGGACCAGAAGGGGGGACTGTTCCGGGCCCGGCTCGACGACCTCGCCTGGGAACGCCTCGGCCACCCGGCCGACGCCCTCGCCGACATGCACGTGACCTGCCTCACCGTCGACGCCGAGGCCGGACAGATCTATGTCGGCACCGAAGGCGGGCTGACCATCCTCTCCCTGCCCGACGCCACCGTCGCGCGCACGGTCACCGTGACCGACGGGCTGCCCTCGAATCGGATCGAGGCCGCGGTCCGCATCGGACGGAAGCTGTACCTGGCCTGCGCCATCGGCGAGCGGACGACCGACCTGGCCGAGCTCGATCTGGATACGGGGCTGATCCAGGTGCGGGGCGAGGCCGACGGCCTGCGCCGGTCGCGAATCCACAGCCTGCGGGCGGACGGGGACCATCTGGTCATCACCTACGCCTGGATCAAGCGCGGGCTGCTCAGCGAGCGGGAGATCTCGGAGATGCGGCCTGGTGGACTGGGCCAGTCCGTGTTCCCGGGAACGGTGTTCGACACCGCGACCAAGGTCTTCCGGGAGGGGGCCACCCTGCCCCCGCCGCCCTTCCTCGGAAACGACTCCCCCCTGCCGGTCCTGGGCGGCCCCCGCCACGTGGACGCGTGGCACGGGGGCGTCCGGTACCTGGGAGGGCCCCGGGGACTGGTGCTTCTCGAGGAACCCGCACGGCGGTGAACCCGGAGCCTTGCCCTCGATCCCGAGGGGCACGGGGGGGGCCATGGGCGAAGGGGCCCCGGCCCAGAACGTCATGAGGTTCTTCGCGCCCGGCGGAGCCGGGACTTGATGCCCGGCCCAAAAAAGACCATATTGGCCATATGAAAACAGCCAGTATATCCAGTCTCAAGAATTCACTGTCGGCCAGGCTGAAAGAGGTGGTCGCCGGCGAATCCCTGCTGGTAACCGATCACCGTAAGCCGGTGGCGGTGCTGCGGCCGTTGAGCGGAGAGCTGGCCTCGAAGCGGATGGCTAACCTTGTGACCCGTGGCCTGGTCTCTCCTCCCCGGCGTCCCCTGGCGGTGGATGAGTTCCTAGCATTGCCCCGGCCCAAGGGGGCGAATCTCGTCGCGGCCATCATCGAGGAACGGGACACCCGATGAGGTTCTGGGACAGTTCGGCTCTGGCCTCGCTGGTCATCGAAGAGGAGGATTCGGACCTTCGGGAGTCCCAGCTTCGGCAGGATCCTGAACTGCTCGTCTGGTATGGCACCCCGGCGGAACTGGAGTCGGCCCTCAGCCGCCGGAAGCGGGAAGGTCGGTTGACCCCGGAAGGGGAGCGGAACGCCCGGGCCCGGCTCGGTCGTCTGAGCGAATCCTGGATGGAGGTGCAGCCGACGCCGTTTGTCCGCGACCGGGCGATCCGCCTGCTCAGGGTGCATCCACTGCGGGCGGCCGATGCCTTCCAGCTCGCGGCCGCCCTGGTCGCCTTCGAGGAGCAGACCCGGTCCAGCGTATTCCTCACCGGAGACACCCGGCTCCGATCCGCCGCCGAGGCCGAAGGGTTTACGGTCGATCCGCGACTAACCACCGATCACTGATCACTGGCCTTCTCTTCCCCCGGCGCATGCTTGAAGATCTTGCCGCGGTGGCGGACGATGTCGCCCTGGACGAGGTAGAGCACGGCCTTGGCGATGTTGGTGGCGTGGTCGGCGGTGCGCTCGAGGTGGCCGGAGATCCAGGCGTAGCTCACCAGGGTGGCCGCCTGCTCGCCCGCTTCGGGAAGACGGGAGACCAGGATGTCGAGGCACTGCTCGTGGAGGCGGTCCACCACCTCGTCGTCCCGCCACACCTTGCGGGCCAGCTCGGCGTCGCCGTCGATCAGACTATCGAGGCTTTCCTTGACCATGCGCTGAACCCGGGCCCCCAGCTCCTCCAGGGGGCAGCCGATGTCGGCGGAGGCGAGACCGGCGAGGGTCTCGGCCCGCTTGCCGATGTCGGCGGCGAGGTCGCCCACCCGTTCGAGATCGTGGTTGATCTTGAGCATGGCCACCATCATGCGCAGATCCTGGGCCACCGGCTGATAGAGGGCGAGGACCTTGAGGATCTCCTCCTCGATCTCGACCTCGCGGGCGTCGAGCTCGTCGTCGGCCTCGATGACCTGGCGGGCCAGGGCCGCGTCATGCCGGATCGCCGCCTGCACCGCCTGGTGCAGACTCTTCTCGGCCATGGCCCCGATGGCCAGCAGCTCCTTCTTGATCTTCTCGAACTCGCGGTTGAAGAACAGGCTCATGGAAGGCTCCTGGGGGCTCAGCCGAACCGGCCGGTGATGTAGTCCTCGGTCTCTTTCAGATGGGGGGTCTGGAACACGCGGTCGGTGGGGCCGTACTCGAGCAGGCGGCCCAGGTACATGAAGGCGCAGTAGTCGCTGGTGCGGGTGGCCTGCTGCATGTTGTGGGTGACGATGACGATGGAGTAGTCGCCCTTCAGCTCCTCGATGAGGTCCTCGATCTTGCCGGTGGCGATGGGATCGAGGGCGGAGCAGGGCTCGTCCATCAGCAGCACCTCGGGCTCGGCGGCGATGGCCCGGGCGATGCACAGCCGCTGCTGCTGGCCTCCGGACAGCCCGAGGGCGCTCTCCTGGAGGCGGTCCTTGGCCTCCTCCCAGAGGGCGGCCCCGCGCAGGCTGCGCTCGCACACCGCGTCGAGGATGCCCCGGTCCTTCTCGCCGTCGATGCGCAGCGAGTACACCACGTTCTCGTAGATGCTCATGGGGAAGGGGTTGGGCTTCTGGAAGACCATGCCCATGCGCTTGCGCAGCTCGATGACGTCCACCGCCGGGGCGTAGATGGAGTCGCCGTTGAGCCTCATGTCGCCCTCGATGCGCACGGTGTCGATGAGGTCGTTGATGCGGTTGATGGAGCGCAGGAGGGTGGACTTTCCGCAGCCGGAGGGGCCGATGAGGGCGGTGACCTTGCGGGCGGGGATGTCGAAATGGTTGTCGAACAGGGCCTGCTTCTCCCCGTACCAGAGGTTGAAGCGCTCGACGTTGAGCACATGCTCCTCGGCGAGAATGTCGTCGTGGATCTCGGAGCCCACGGTCTCG
>PXDE01000206.1 GCA_003566475.1 PVC group bacterium
ATGACCCCGCCACTCCGCAACGCCCCTCCGACCCCTCCGGATCCCGACGACCGGCACGGGACCCAGCCCATCCGCATGGATGTGGAGCTTCCACCGGCTACCGGAACCCAGCCGATCCGGATGGAGCCCGAGTCCGCCCCGGAGACGGAGAAGGCGGCGGCGGCGGACGCGGCCCCGGCCGAGGCGGAACCCGCCCCGCCCCCGCGCCGCGTGGTGCCCAGGGTCCGGGCGGCGGAACCGGCGGCGGTGCGGGCGGTGCCGGCGGGCTTCGGGGGCGGGCGGCTGGAGCTGGGCACCCGGCGGAGCCGCCTCAACTGGCAGTCGGTCGCGGTCAGCCTCATGGTCCACGTCGCCCTCATCGTGCTGGCCGGCTTCCTCACCGTGCTCGTGGTGCACGGCCGCCCCCGGACCATGTTCGAGGCCTCGCCCCAGCCCCAGCTCCGCCCCCGCCAGCTCGAGCACACCATCCGGGTCAAGCAGATGGAGCAGCAGGTGCGCAAGCCGGAGATCCTGGAGCGGCTGGTCGCCCAGGCCCCGGGGCCGGTCGCCCTGCCCGAGCTGCCCGACATCCGCACCCCCAGCCTCCAGGACATGCGCGACAGCCCGCTCATGAGCGACATGGGCTCGCTCATCGGCGCCATGTCCCCCGTGGGCGGGGCGGCCGGCCGCAGCCTCACCGGCGGCGCCGGCTACACCGACGTCACCTTCTTCGGCGTCCAGAGCCGCACCCGCGCCGTCAGCATCCTGTTCGACGTCACCGGATCCATGCGGGCCAAGGGCGTGCTCGAGGAGGGCAAGGAGGAGGCCATCAAGCTCATCCGCAGCCTCAACCCCACCACCCAGTTCAACCTCATCGTGTTCGTCACCGGGGCCGTCCCCTTCTCGCCCGACCAGATGGCCTTCGCCACCGAGGAGAACAAGCAGAAGGCCATCGACTGGCTCAATGACGGGGCCCGGGCCACGCCCGGAAGCGGCTTCAGCCTCCACCACGAGATCTTCCGGGGCACCTCGCCCCTCACCGCCCTCAAGCTGGCCGTGGAGATGGGCTCCGACGCCATCTTCCTCATCACCGACATGGCACCCCGGGTTTACGAGGGTCAGTTTCAGGTGGGTCCGCTGATCGAGCCCCACCCCCGGGACGTGATGAACTTTATCCGCACCATCCGCACCAACTACGGGCGGGACGTGCGGATAAACCCCATCCTCTGGCGGAACTTCACCAATCCCCGGCTCGCCGACCGCGACCGCGATACCCGGACCTACTATCGGCAGGTCGCCCGGACCACCGGCGGGACCGTGGAGGAGGTCCGGGACTAGCCCCATGCGCCTGGCCGACCTCCGCGACGACCAGCTCTGGACCCCGGACGGGCGGGCGGCGACCGAAGCCCTGGCCGGGGTCACCCATCTGGGCGTGGGCGCCCACGCCGATGACCTCGAGATCATGGCCTGGCCCGGCATCGCCGAGGCGCGGGCGGCGGACGGGCTGGCCTTCGCCGGGATCACCTGCACCGACGGGGGCGACAGCCCCCGCGCGGGGCCGTTCGCGGGCACCGCCCGCGAGGCCATGGTCCGCATCCGCCGGGCCGAGCAGATCGAGGCCGCCCGCCGGGGCGGCTACGCCTGCATGATCCAGCCCGGCCTGCTCTCCCGCGAGGTGCGGGCCCCCGGACGCGGCGGCCTGGCCGATCTGGTGGCCGAGGTGGCGGAGGCCAGCGCGGCCTCCATCGTGTACACCCACAGCCCGCTCGACGCCCATCCCACCCACCGGGCGGTCTGCGCGGCCGTCATCGCGGGCCTGCGGCGCCTGCCCGAGGCCCGGCGGCCGGAGCGGGTGCTGGGCTGCGAGGTCTGGCGGGGGCTCGACTGGCTTCCCCCCAACCGCGTGCTCCGGCTCGACGCCTCGGCCGATCCCGGGCTCGCCCGCGACCTCATCGCCCAGTTCCGCTCCCAGACCGAGGGCGGCAAGCGCTATGTCGAGGCCGCGCTGGGCCGCTGGAGCGAGCGGGCCACCTTCGGCGATCCCCACGCCGTGGACGACTTCGCCGCCGTGGCCCTGGCCCTGGACCTGTCTCCGGCCGTCCGCGGCGAGACCCCCCTCCAGGCCCTCGCCGCCGACCTCCTCGAATCCGCCGCCGCCGCCATCCGCCGCGAGCTGGCCGACCTGGGCTGAGCAAAAAGGGGTCAGACTCAGTCCCGGTCGCGGACGAAGGTCAGCAGGTCGCGGACCTTGGGGTCGCGGGCGTTGGTCCCGTTGAGCGCGGCGGCGGCGTCGACCCAGTGCTGGGAGTGGTTGTCCCGGGTGCCCCGGCCGGCGATGACGTGGATGGGCACCCGTCCAAGCTCGGCACCGCGGGCCCGCCGGTAGTTCTCGAGACCTTGCCCGAACTGCCCCGACAGGCCCCCCTGGAATCCGACCTCCGGCTCCACCAGCAGGAAGATGGCGTCCGGGGGCGGATTCATGGACAGAGCCTCGTGAATGGCGCCCCAGTACTGGGTGCCGAGGATGAACGTGCCGCCCTCGGTCGCGTACCGGGTCCGGTCTCCGGGGCTGATCTCGCGCATTTCCTCGATGAGCCGGTCGGTGGCCGGGCTGCCTGCGGTGAGCCATTCTCCGGGGCGGATCGACTTCGGATAGCGGAAGTCGGTGGTGAGCAGACGGTTGAGCGCATCGGGCGACGCGCCAAGCTGGGAGGAGATCCGGCCCCCGAAGAAGATCATGGTGTACTGCAGGTGGGGGCTCTCCTGCCGGAGGCGCTCGATGGAGCGGATCCACTCGTCGCGGTGCTCCTCGAAAACGGACCGGGAGCCCGACCAGGTGGTGTCGAACAGAAACACGAATCGCCGTCCCTGGGCCCGGGCGTTGAAGAACGCGGCCCGGCCCGCCCCGTGCCCATGCTGCCCGAACGCCCCCGCGCCTACCCCGAGGCCGGCCGCCGCCCCCAGCCCCACCGGCGCGTCGGGCGGCGGTGCGATGGCCGACGGCGCGGAAATCCGGGCCGGGGCCATGGAGGTGATGGTCTGCGCCAGGGCCGCGCTGGGCGCGGCGGCGGCGGTGGAAGGCGACATCATGCGGGCGGTCTCCTGCCGTCGGACCGGCGGCGGCGTCGCGACCGGCTCGACGGCCACCACCAGACCCTGGATCGGCCGGTCCGCGACCAGCGCGGGCAGGACGGTGACCACGGCGAAAATCGCCAGCAGGACCGCGTGCACGGCCACGGTAGCGGGTTCCAGGATGGCGGCTGTGGCCGGTTCGATGCCCTCCTCGAGCAGGTACAGCCTGGCCGCCTCGATGGCGATGGCGGGCGCGAAGCCGCCGTGCGCTGCGGCCATCGGGCCGACGCCGATCATGCCCGCGAACACCGTCTCGCAGTGGCTGCCGTCACCACGCAGACAGGTGGGGCAGACACCACAGGGACTGGCAACGCCCACCGCCACCCGGTCGCCCTCACGGACGTGTGCGACGCCGGTACCGACCTGGCTCACGCGACCGCTCCACTCGTGG
>PXDE01000054.1 GCA_003566475.1 PVC group bacterium
ACCGGCTGCCGCTACGTCCGGCACGACGGGCTCGGCTTCACCGTGCTCCGCATCGAGCTCGACGACGGCACCGTGCTCGCCCCCGTCGCGGATGATGAGGCGAACGGCCCTGGCGCCCTCATCGCGCTCGACGGCCCCGACCCCCACTTCCACGGCCTGCCCGTCCTGCCGTAAGGCCATCCCGGATGGTTGTACGCAGATGAACGCCCAACCCACCCCGGCCTTCGGCCACCCCTCCGAGGAGGGGATGGACATGGCTGGGGAGGCTCGGAGCGTCCCCGCCCCATGGAGTGCGGCAGTCCGACTGCCGCTCTGGAAAGCGGAACTCAAAGTTCCGCACTCCATCCCACATCCCGCAACTTGTCCGACGAAGCCTCTGGGCGAAGTCGGATCCCACATCTCACATCCCACACCCCGCATCCCCCTTCACCCTTCCTCCTTCACCCTTCACCCCAGGACCCCCCATGCCCTCACGCTCTCCCCCTCCCGCCGTGACCGGCATCATCGCCGGCGTTCTGCTTCTGTCCGCCGCCGCGTCCGACCTGCGTCACCGGGTTACGGGTCGTGCCGGCCGCCCCTCCGCCAGATCACCAGCCGGAAGAGAGCCGCGGGGATGTGTGTCTCATTTGTGTGTCGGATTGACCGCCCTGTCCCGTCCTGTTCCCCACCGTACCGCCCCACGGCCCTCCGGTGGCATCATCGCGATAAACCGGCAAAACAAAGGGGCTTATGCAGTGCATAAGCCCCAAAGTTTTGGTTGCGGGGGCAGGATTTGAACCTGCGACCTTCAGGTTATGAGCCTGACGAGCTACCTGGCTGCTCCACCCCGCGACCGGAAATCGCATGTAGAACCTCCATACCTTACTCAGGGTGCGGGCGACGTCAACTGTCTTTTCGAGGTCGGGCCCCGGCGGGCGATGCAGCGGCCGATGGGAGGTTGACCCGGCGGCGGATAGGGGGGAAACTCGATTTCCGTTATTCGACGGACCCCGGGCCGGAGGAGAGCATGCGGCAAGTGATGAAGGCATGGATGGTGATCGCCCTGCTGGGGGCGGGGGCCGAGGTGGGTGCGGACGACGGGTTCCGTCTGGCCGTGCCCTCGGGCCCGGAATGGGTCGCGGAGTTCCATCAGCATGAGCGGGAGGCCCGGGAACGGGAGGTCGGAACCTGGCTGACCCTGGAGTTCCCCGGATTCGACGACGCCAGCCCCGAGGGCCGCGAGCTTTGCTGGTATATCGCGTCCTGGGCGCATCCTCGGGAGGATGGCGTGCGCCGCATCGGCGCGAACTATTTCGGCGAGGGGGTGGCTAATTTCAACGCGGTGCGTCGGCTGGCCGAGGTGCTGGAGGGCCAGGACCGGCCCGAGGACTGGGTGCTGGCCTGGCGGCGCGAGCTGGCCCGTCAGATCATCCGGCGTCGGTTGGACCTGGATATCGAAAGCCTGGCTCATACTTTCTCGGCCCTGCCCGCCGGCGGCGACTGGGTTCGCACGGAGGATGCGGCCGCGCTCATGGCCCGGATCGTCCAGGCCTATCCCGGCCGGCTCGAAGGAGCGGCCGCGAAGCCCTGGATGGATGCGCTGGCCAAGGTCAATCCCGGCCTGAATTCCCGGTATTGGTACCGGGCCGACGTCGCCTCCGATCCCGAGCCGGATCCGCATGTGGTGGTGGATCTGCCCGACGGCACGCGGCGCGTGTACCGGTACGCCTGGCGGAGCGACGAGCCGGTGTGGCTGCCCCCCGAATCCCTGCTCGCCCGGCTGGCCGCGGACGTCCCGGTTCCCCGGCCCGAGGATTCGGCCCTTTCCGGCGGCCCGCCCGAAGTGATCGAACTGGCGCTGCACGACCCCGAGCGCGAAGGTCCTCCGATGGCCCTGAGGGTGGTGATTCGCGAGGGGGAGATGCAGAACGCCTACGTGGTGGCCGACCGCAGGGTGCGGCGGGTGATCTCGGCCCCGCCGCCAGTGGGCGCGACCCGCCGCAAGCCGGAGGAGACCCCGCTCGAGGAGCTGGATCTGGACGAGCTGATGGGCACCGAGCCCGCCATCCCGCGCGATCTGGCGGTGCGTCGGCCCAGCGGGCCCGCCCGGCCCGCCTACGAGCCGCTGACCTTCACCGAAGGCCGGCTTGCCGGAAGCTTCTCGGTGGTCAGCGGGAACCCCGATGCCGGCGAGCCGGAGTTCATGCATACGATCGAGGTCGGAGAGGAGGACGGCCAATGGACCGGCTGGCTGCGGGTGGACCGCAACCGCCGGGGCCGGCCCACGGAGTCGCGCACGGGAACGGTGGAGGGCGGGGCGCTGGACGGGCCGCCGATGGATCCCATCGCGGCGGACTGGCCGCAGTGGCAGGGGCCGGAAGGCTCGGGATCGGGCGTGGCCGGACCGCGTCCGATCGGGGGCTGGGAGACCGCCCGCCTGGCCTGGGTGAGCGACGCCCCCCTGCCCACCGGCCGGGGCCCCGACACCCGCGGCTCCGCCCGCCGGGTGGGCAACCGGGTGCTCATGGGCGGCTGGGCCAGCCCCATGGTCGTCGGCAACCGGGCGGTGATGTTCTACTACGAGCCGGGCGGCGACCGGTACGCGCACGGGGCCGAGCGGATCATCCGCGAGACCGGGGCCGCCCCCGAGGACTACCGGCTGAACCTCATCCGTGCCGATGACATCGTCCATGCGTTCGACGCCTCGACGGGGGCCACCCTCTGGCGGCGGGTGTACGCCGAGGCGGGCATGCAGTGGACGGGGTTCAACAAGACCGGGCCGATGATCAGCCCCGCCGTGGCCGACGGCGTGGTGGTCGCCATGGGCACCATGGGGAATGTCTATGCGGTGGACCTGGCCGACGGCCGGACCCGCTGGGTGTCCGACATCGGTCCGCGGGCCGAGGTGATGCGCAACATCCGGGACAACCTGGAGGCTCGCTCCATGCTGTTCTCGGGCCGCAGCGATTTCGCGGGCAACGTGGCCATCGCGGGCGATGTGGTGGTGGTGAACGACTTCGTCCACTTCCGCCAGGGCGGCGGGAAATTCCGCTACGAGAAGCGGAATGGCGCGGCGGGGCTGTGCCTGCGGACGGGGCGGACCCTGTGGCGGATCCCCGAGGCCCTGGGCTCGAGTCATCCCCATGGCACGGCGGTGGTGTGGAGGCATGGCGGCCAGGAGCGGGTGATCCTGGTCGGGCGAGGGGAGATGCGCTGCGTGGAACCCAGAACCGGCGAGGTGCTGTGGACCGCGCCGGGAATCCTGGGCAATAACGACGCCCTGGCCATCTCGGGGGACATCCTGGTCGCCCATGCGGCGTCCGATGCTGGCTCAGCCCCGGATCCCGACGAAGAAGGCGACGACGATGATGCTGATGATGATGACGAGGAGGAGACCGAGATCTCGGGTTCGGCCTCGGGAGCCGAGATCACCCGTCCCCTCGCGGCCTGGCGGCTGCGGCCGGACGGGGCGGAGAGGATCTGGACGCTGGAGAGTCACGGCTCCTA
>PXDE01000109.1 GCA_003566475.1 PVC group bacterium
CGCCGCCGAGGAAGGTGTCGGGAGCGCTGCCCACCCGCAGCCCGGCCGCCTGGGCGGCCTCCATGACCTTGCGGCCGCCCCTCACATCGAGGGCCAGCGGCTTCTCGGCGTGGACATGCTTGCCCGCCTTGATGGCGGCCAGGTCCACCTTCACATGGGCCTGGGGCACGGTGAGGTTAAGGATCACGTCGATGTCGTCGCGGGCCAGCAGAGCCCGCACGCTCAGGGCCTCCGGAATGCCGTGCTCCTTGGCCGCCGCCCTGGCCCGGGCCCGGTCCAGATCCGCGCACGCGGCCAGCGTGATGCCCTGATAATCCCGGCAGCCCTTGATGTACGCGCCGAGAATCTTGCCACAACCGATGATGCCAACCCGGGCCGGACTCTGCATGACCAAACGTCTCCTGATAGGTTTGAAGCCGCCGAGCTTACGCCAAATGGACGTCAGGTCCACCGGAATCGGTTCCCGGCGTTCCCTCCGCGTGGAGTTTTCTCCACGCGCCCGGGGTCGTTCCGGCCCGGGCCTTGAACACCGCCCAGAGGCGACGGGCGTCGGCGAAGCCGCAGGCCGAGGCGACCTGGTCCAGGGGGAGATCGGTGGTGCGCAGGAGGATCTGGGCCTGCCGCACCTGCTCGTCATGGATCAGCTCGCGCGGGCGTCTGCCGCAGGCGCCGCGGAGCGACTTCTCCACCTTGGACACCGAGGCGTGAACCGCGTCGGCGATGGCGGTCACCCGGATGCCCTTGCCGGCGTGGGCGCGGATGAACGCAAGGGCCTGGGCAGCCACCGGATCGGCATGCGCCCAGACGTCGGTCGATCCCCGGGCCACCACGGCCGTGGGCGCGAGGAGAACAGGGACGGAGGGCGGGGGCCGGCCCTCGATCAGGCCGGCAAGCATGCGTGCCGCCTCCTCGCCGATGGCGCGGGCGGGCACGGAGATGGAGGATAGCGAAGGTGTGGTGGTGGTGCAGAGGGAACGCTCGTCGTTGACTCCAAGCACCGCGAGGTCGCCGGGCACGTGGATTCCCGCCTCCCGGCAGAGCTCCAGCAGGGATGCGCCCTCCGGGTCGTGGATCGCGAACAGGCCAGCCGGGCGGGGCAAGGCGGCCAGCCTCGCCGCCCGACGTTTACGGGCGGCAGGCGTCAGGCCCATCCCTTTCCACGCGGGGTCCTCGTCCAGATCGATCAGCCGGACGCCGTCGGGCAGTGCGTCCCGGAACCCTTCCGCCCGGTCGCGGCCGTAGCGGGTGGTGGAACTCGGCGCGAGGACCAGGGTGGACAGGCCCCGCTCCAGGAGGTGGTGGGCGGCCATGCGGCCGATGGCCCGGTTGTCCATGCCGACCAGGGGGGCCATCGGCTCGATCCGGGCCTGGGACGTGTTCACCACCGAAACTCCGCAGGTCCGCAGCTCGGCCTCCAGGCCGGATCGGGCCACATGGGCCACCGCCCCGGTCATGCCATCCCGACAGGCCCACCTCACCCCCTCCGCATCGGCGCCGTATTCCGCCACCGTCCAGCCAGGCCAGTCCCCAAGGAAGACCCGCACCCCGTAGGCCACGCCGCGGCAGTAGCCGAAGCTTGGCTCAGTGAAGATCGCGATGTGGTGTCGGGAAGGCATCGGGGGATGAACGAAAAACGGAATATGCGCGTACGGGTGGCGGAATGGACAGGATGGGACACGCGCCCCACCATGCTCAGCATCACCCATGGAGGATGTCATGAACGCGCTGATCCGTAAACTGTCCCTGGCCGCCGCCTGCGGCATGCTGCTCGGAAGCGCCCCGCTGGGGGCCCAGATCGTGGAGAGCTTCGACTACCCCCTGGGGCCGCTCAACACCCAGGGCAGCGCGGCGGATGACGGTTGGAACAGCGCCTGGTCCACCGGCACGCAGACCTGGGAGCTGGTGGAGGTGTCGTCCACCGAGCTGGCGCCGGGCTTCACCGGCCAGTCCATTCGGATGTATCGCACGGGAGGGGGCGGATCCATCTACCGAAGCGAGGCATCCCGGAGCTTCGACCAGACGCATCCCATCATCAGCTACGGCAAGGGAGAGAGCACCTTCTTCTCCTTCCTGCTCTACGCTGACGATGTCAGCCTGGAGCTTTCGGATCGCACCGAGTTTCTGGTCTCCCATCCCTCCGGCGGCGGCAACTGGGGCCTGAACCTCAACCCCGCCGACGCCAGTCTCAATGCCTTCCTCAGAAACGGCGGGTCGGTTTCGTTCGGCACGCTGGAGAGCGAGACCCTCTACCACATCGTGATGGAGTTCGTGGCCGGCACCGGCGTGGCCGGGCCGACCTTGAAGGACAGCCTGTACGTCTGGATCAACCCGGAGTCGGATCTGTACCCGGGCCAGGGCACGGCGGACGGGTCGCTCGTGAATGTCGGCGAGAATAGCGGGTATTGGACCGCGACTCCGTTCCCCTTCAGCTCCCTTCGGCTCCAAGGGGTTCAGCATATCGACGGCCGAAGCACCTACTTCGACGAGATCAAGATCGGCACCACCTGGGAGGACGTGTTCACCGTGCTTCAGGAGCCGGCCCCGGTGATCCCCGAACCGTCATCGGCCCTGCTGGCGGCCGTAGGCGCCCTGGCCCTGCTCCGGGCCCGCCGCCGGAAGCGGTAGGCCCGTTCCAGAGGAGCACCGTCCGCGTGGAGTGCGGGAGTCCGACTCCCGCTTTCCGATAGGATCAGACCTAGAAACTAGAACTTCTGGTTTCTAGGTCTGACCCTATCTGCCTGTTTTCGGCACTGCAGCGGTCCACATCAGGTTGACAGCGTAGGTCATACTTCATACTTTCGCCTCATGAGGATTACACTCTCCATTCCCGATGAGGTTGCCCGCAGGTTCCGGACGGTCGTCCCGCTGCAGCAGCGTTCCCGCTGGATGACGCGTCTTCTGGAACGGGAGCTGGCGGACCTGGACGATTCGCTGGCCGCAGCCTGTCGGGCCGCCAACCGCGATGCGGCGCTGCGGGAGGAGATCGGCGATTGGCAGGCCTTTGATGACGAGGGGCCGGAGTGAGTCTTCCTGGTACCCGACGCGGGGACATCTGGTGGGTGGGCCTCGACCCCGCTCAAGGCGGCGAAATCCGTAAGACCCGACCGGCCGTGGTGCTGACCCACAATACGCTCAACCGTCACCGCCGGACCGTGGTGGTCGTCCCGCTTTCCACGGCGGCGGGCCACCATCCGCCGATCACCGTCTCCGTAACCTGCGCCGACCGGCCTGCCGTGGCGGTCATCGATCAGATCCGGGCCGTCGCGAAGCATCGCCTGCGGTCTCGGCTGGGCACCATGGTCCCGAAGGATATGGCCAGGATTGAGCAGGCGCTCAAGCAGGTGCTGGCACTGGGGTAGCTCCGCCTCGCCGACCGGCAGTGACGCGGCTACCGCCGGTCGCCCCAGAGCGCCCGGGGCGGGCGGTTGGCGCAGGGGGTGCAGCGGGCGGGGTCGAAGCCGCCTCCGTCGGGCCG
>PXDE01000452.1 GCA_003566475.1 PVC group bacterium
ACCTCGATGTCGGCTCATCGCATCCTGGGGCTGGAGAAGGTCCCAAGGGTTGGGCTGTTCGCCCATTAAAGCGGTACGCGAGCTGGGTTCAGAACGTCGTGAGACAGTTCGGTCCTTATCCTCTGTGGGCGTAGGAGATTTGAGGAGAGCATTCCTTAGTACGAGAGGACCGGGAATGACGCACCTCTGGTGTTCCAGTTGTCCCGCTTGGGGCACGGCTGGGTAGCTATGTGCGGAAAGGATAAGCGCTGAAAGCATCTAAGCGCCAAGCCCCCTCCAAGACAAGATCTCCCTTCCCGCTTCGGCGGGACTGAAGGCCGGTCGAAGACGACGACCTCGATAGGCCGGGTGTGTAAGCATGGCGACATGCTCAGCTAACCGGTACTAATCGGCCGTGAGGCTTGACTCTTCATTCGTCCGCTGTCTCGGGTTCCCATGAATTCGGCCCTGGTCTTGCAATTGATTTTCGCCGGCTCCGTCCGGCATCCGCTTTCCGGTGGCCATGGCGAGGAGGAAACACACGTTCTCATCCCGAACACGCTCGTTAAGCTCCTCAGCGGCGATGGTACTGCGGTGTAGGCCGTGGGAGAGTAGCACGCTGCCGGATCCCTCTCGCGCCGGCCGGTCCCCCGTGACCGGCCGGCGCTTTGGTTTCCCGCTGCCGACCGCGGACCGCGGAAAGCCGTCCCTTCAACCCCCGTTGCCGCGATCTGTCCGGGCGTCCGGACCGGCCCCGGGGGACATCACCCCAACAGGTACCGCATGCCGTCCACCCTGACCTCCCCCCCTCCCGCCTCCGCCATCAGTCCGGAGGAGCTATCCGCCCTCTATGACCAGACCCTCGGGAACTTCACCGAGGGCTCCATTGTCGAAGGCGTGGTCCGCGATGTCCGCCCCAACGAAGTCCTCGTCGACATCGGATATAAGAGCGAGGGGGTCATCCCTCTCCACGAGTTCAACCATCCCGAAGACCTCAAGGTGGGGGACACGGTCGAGGTGCTCCTCGACCGGCTCGAGGACGAGGAGGGCATGGTCAACCTCAGCCGCCGCCGGGCCGAGCTCCAGCGCAACTGGGACCGCGTGCTCGCGGTGTGCGAGGAGGGCGGCACCGTCGAGGGCGTGATCCGAAGCCGGGTCAAGGGCGGGATGATCGTGGATATCGGAGGGGTGGACGCGTTTCTCCCCGGTTCTCAGATCGACCTCATGCCGGTGCGCAATCCGGACGATTTCGTCGACAAGACCTTCGAGTTCCGCGTCCTCAAGATCAACAGCGACCGCCGCAACATCGTGGTCTCCCGGCGGGAGCTCCTCGAGGAGCTCCGTCGCGAGCAGAAGAAGCAGTTGCTCAAGGAGATCGCGGTCGGCCAGGTCCGTCAGGGACGGGTCAAGAACATCACCGACTTCGGGGCCTTCGTGGACCTCAACGGGATGGACGGCCTGCTCCATATCACGGATATGAGCTGGGGCCGCATCAGCCATCCCTCGGAGCTGGTGGAGGTGGGCGACGAGATCGAGGTGGTCATTCTCGACATCGACCACGAGAAGGAGCGGATCTCGCTCGGCATGAAGCAGAAGGGCCAGGATCCCTGGGAGAACGTGCTCGAGAAGTTTCCGGTGGGCACCCGGATCCGGGGCAAGGTGGTCAATGTCGCCCCCTACGGGGCCTTCGTGGAGCTGGAGCGGGGGATCGAGGGCCTGGTCCACGTGTCCGAATTCTCCTGGACCAAGCGGTACGCCAAGGCCTCGGACATGCTCACCACCGGGGACGAGGTCGAGGCCGTCGTGCTCGGCGTCAACAAGGAGGAGCGCAAGATCTCCCTCGGCATCCGCCAGACCGAGATCAATCCGTGGGAACTGGTGCAGAACCACTACCCGGTCGGGTCGCGCATCAAGGGCAAGGTCCGGAACTTCACCAATTATGGCGCGTTCGTGGAGCTGCCCGAAGGCGTGGACGGGATGATCCACGTCTCGGACCTGTCCTGGACCAAGAAGGTCGCCCATCCCTCCGAGGTGCTCGAGAAGGGCCAGGAGGTCGAGGCGGTGGTCCTCGAGGTGGATCCCAACGCCCAGCGCATCAGCCTGGGCCTCAAGCAGGCCCAGGACGACCCCTGGGCGAGCATCGCCGGCCGCTACACCGTGGGCCAGAAGGTGACCGGCACCGTCTCCAAACTGGCCAATTTCGGGGCCTTTGTGGAGCTCGAGGAGGGCATCGAGGGGCTGGTGCACATCAGCCAGATCAGCGATCAGCGCGTCGAGAAGGTCAAGGATGTGCTCACCCCGGGCCAGACGGTGGAGGCGCGGGTCATCAAGATCGACCCCGTGGAGCGACGGATCGGACTCAGCATCAAGGCCGCGTCCACGCCGGACGAGGAGTTCAAGGTCGAGGATTCGATGCTGGAAGGACTCCGGTCGGGCGACGACCTGGTCGATCTGGCCGGCGCGTTCGAGGACGCCTTCGGCGGATCCGAGGAGGAGTGGCACCCCGGCGAGAGCTGAGGCGGCGCTCGGTCCCTTTTCCCATCACCCTCGCGGGCGTCCCTCCTCGGAGGGGCGCCCGTCTGCTTTCGGGGCCGGGGGCGACGGGTCGATGAACGCCCGGAACCAGACTTCGGTGGTGATCAGCCGCCAGAGGCCCGGGGCCGACGCGTAGGGGCCGCGGGCCCCGCGGCCCCGGAAGAAGGCGTCGGCCCAGGCCGTGACCCGACGCGTGTCCCACAGCCCCCGGCCCGCCGCCCGGGGCCCGGTAAGCCAGTCCCGGACCCGCGGCTCGTGGGCTCGGAGAAGATCGGAGTAGGCGGCGGGGAACCCGAGCTTGGCCCGACGCAGCCGGACCTGGTCGGGCAGGATGCCCTGGCCCGCGTCACGAAGCGGGGCCTTGGTCCAGCCATCCCGGATCTTCTCCCTCCCCGGCAGGCGGAGGCACCATTCCACGATCCGATGGTCCAGGACCGGCGGCCGGTTCTCCACCGAGTGGGCCATGGCGATGGCATCCGCCATATGGAGGATCTCCGGGAGGCCGTGCAGGAAGGTCACCTGCCACAGCATGGTGTCGAGGTGGCCGGGAACGTGACGGGGCCGGTCCCCGCGCATCCAGGCGATGAAGAACCGGGCGGGATCGAGGGCGGATTGGATGCGGTGGCCCAGGCGGGGATGCAGAAGGTCGCAGGCCGAGGTCCAATGCAGCCTCCACCGGCCGCGGACGGGCGCCGCCCACAGGCGCGGAACCCGGCGCAGGCCCCCGATCAGCGGCGCGAAGTCCGGCAGGCGGGCCACGGCCCGAAGCCCGGCCCGGGGCCCGTCGCGGAAGGCGTCGGTCAGGTGCGGGGCGATCATCCGGCCATAGCCTCCGAGCAGCTCGTCCGGACCGTGCCCCTCGAGCAGCACGCGCACATGGCGCCCCACCTCGCGCAGCAGAAACCATGCGGGGAGACGGCCCCGGATCGGGGTGGGGCCGTCGTGGTGCCAGACCA
>PXDE01000403.1 GCA_003566475.1 PVC group bacterium
TCCTGAGATGCCCAGAGCCTGAAGGGTCCGAGCCTGCGCCATTGGGGCTGCCTGCCTCGGGCTGTTCAAGGCTCTCTCCTTCGCGGAGACGGGCGGGGACGCCCGTCCCACCTCCAATTGGCTCGCCCTGCCATTCGGCCGGTGCGAACTCCGGCAGCAGGGCCAGCTCGTCCACGGACAGGGACTCGGTCTCGTCGGCCGCCCACAGCTCGCGCAGGATGGCCAGCCAGCGGGCCTGTTCGAAGTCCGAGAGGTTCAGCCCGGCCATCTTGGTCCGGGCCTCCCGCTCCGAGCGCACCACCGGCCGGGCCTGGATCACCCGGGTCCGGTTCTCGGTTCGGTCCAGGTAGCCCGCCCGCTCCAGCCAGGAGATCGCGGTGCGGACCTTGGTGTCGGCCATGCGGTCGCGCACGTCGATGCTGATCTCCAGCTCGCGGTCGCGCAGCAAATCCCCGGAGGAGAGCACGATCTCGGTCTCGCCCGGTCGCATCCCCGCCGCCTTGCGCAGCCCGCGCAGGATCTGGGCGATGTCCTTGCGGCTGAGCTGCGAGTGGGCCTCGAGCCCGAACTGCTGGTCGGTGTCCTCCTCGTCATACAGCAGCACGCATTCCGCCGGGGCGCGGTCCCGGCCCGCCCGGCCCGCCTCCTGCAGGTAGTTCTCGACCGACCCCGGCACGTCGCCGTGGATCACCAGGCGCACGTTGTCCTTGTCGATCCCCATCCCGAAGGCGTTGGTGGCGCAGATCACCTGGATCCCGTCTCCCAGGAAGGCGTCCTGGATCCGCTTCTTCTCCGGGGCCAGCAGGCCGGCGTGGAAATGCTCGGCCCGCCATCCGCGCTCGGCCAGATACCTCGCCGTGCCTTCGGCCTTGGTCCGGGTGGCCCGGAACACCACCGCGCTGCCCGTCCCCGTCTCTCCCAGCCGCTCCCGCAGCAGCTCCTCGATCCGGGGCAGCTTGCCGTAGGCGGTCACGAGCTGCACCTCGTAGCTCAGGTTCTCGCGCTCCACCCCGCCCTCGTAGAAGGCCAGCGCCTGACCCGTCTCCTCCCGGAAATGGGCCTGGATCTCGCGGATCACCTCGTGCTTGGCGGTGGCGGTGAAGCAGCTCACCGGCGGGGGCGGCCCCGAGCCCGCCAGCTCGGCGATCACCTTGGCCACATACAGATAGTCCGGCCGGAAGTCGTGGCCCCACTTGGAGAGGCAGTGGGCCTCGTCGAGCACCCAGCTTCCGATCTCGCGCTGGCGCAGCGCGTCCTTCACCCGGCGCGAGCGGAGCTGCTCGGGGGAGAGATAGACCATGGCCAGGTCGCCCATCACGATCCGCCGCAGCACCGCCCCGCGCTCGGGCGGGGTGAGCAGCCCGTTCAGTGCGGCCACCCGCGGCTCATTGGTGCGGCGGATTAGCCCGTCCACCTGATCCTTCATCAGGGCCTGAAGGGGCGACACCACCACCGTGAGCACGCCCCGCCGCCGGTTGCGGACCAGCGCCGGGAGCTGAAAACAAAGCGACTTCCCGCCCCCGGTGGGCATCACCGCCAACAGCGGTTCGCCCCGCATCCCGGCCAGAGAAACCGCCCGCTGCAAGCTCCCGCCCGTCGCGTCGGCCGGGGTGGGGCGGAAGGTGTCGAACCCGAAGATGGTCTTGAGCTGACGCTCGGGATCGTGGACCTCCCCGCACCACGCGCAGCCCGCGTCGCCGCAGGGAACCTCGCGCAGGCGGTGGAGGATGTCCGGCACCTCGGGGAACCGGATCCGCACCCACGGCGGTAGCACCGACGTGCCGCCCGCCACCCGGAGCCAGGTCAGGGCATAGGCCCAGGCCCATCGCCGCGCGGGCACCGCCAGATCCTCCGGCCCGATCCGGGCGACGGCGGCCTGGCAGGTCCCGTGACGCGACACCACATCCTGCAGCAGGCTTGGGCCGTCCTCGTCCCAGACTTCGGGCAAGTCCGGCGCGGCGGCCGCGAACATCCAAGCCGCACCGGGGGTGAGCGGGCCCGGCCCGTCGGCGGCGGACCGGGTCAGTAGCCATCGCAGGGCGATGGCCGCGTCGGGCTCGGCCTCGGCCAGGCCGCGCAGGGAGGCGATCTCGTCGGCCAGCAGCACCCCGGCCAGGCGGGCGTCGGCCACGGGGTCGTTCCGGGCCACCGACACCAGCTTGTAGTCCTTCACCAGGCGGTGGTACGGATTCTCGGGAAAGCACAGCGGCGACCACAGCAGCGTGTCCACCACCGGCAGGTGGGCCAGGGGGCCGCCCGCACCGGCGTTACGAAGCGTAGGCAGATCGTGATCCAGCACATTGTGCCCGGCCACCGCCTCCGCGCCCTCGGCCTGCGCGGCCAGCCAGCCCGTCAGATCCGTCCCCGCCCGCCACCGACCCTCGCGCCCCCCGACCACCGCCCCCGCCGACAGGATGCGCGTTCCCTGCGGATCCGTCTCCAGGTCCAGCAGCAGCACCCCCGCCGGAATAGCCGGGGCGGGGCGGATGGCGGGGGGAGAGACCGGTTGGGCGGACATGGCGGCATGCTCGAAACCTGGCCCCGGGATGTCCAGCGGATTCACGCGTTGAGGAGGGAGGGTTCAGGGGGCAGTGTTCAGTGTTCAGTGTTCAGTGTTCAGGGTTCAGGGTTCAGGGTGACATGTCCGACGCGTCCGATGGGTCCGATGGGCCTGCCGCGGCGAAGCGCCTTCGCGAAGCCGGGCGAGAGCCAAGGCGGTGTCGCACGGGGTGAGGAGACGGCGCGGTCTGATGGGCTTGGAGGGTAAGCGGTGAACGCCGGGCCTTGGCTGACCCATGCCACCGCAGTCCAAAGTCGGTGGCCCGTCGGCCGGACGCCCCCCTTGGACTGCGGCGGGAAGGGAGGTCTTCCGACCGCCACGCCGCCTTGGCTTCCGACGGAGGCGGGTTCACACGCAGGCAACCCAAGCTCGCCAGGATTCTTGACCGTCGACCGTAAAGATGGTTTCATGGGTCCATGAAGACGACCATCGAGATCCCCGACCCGCTGTTCCGCGAGGCCAAGGCCACGGCGGCCAGGCAGGGACAGTCCCTGAAGACCTTTGTGACCGAAGCCATCCGCAGCCGGCTCGCCCAGCGACCCGGCGCAGCGCCGCCTCCCCGGCCCTGGATGAAGGAATTCGGAGGACTCAAGGATCTTCGGAAGGAATCTCGGCGGATTGCCAAGGTCATCGAGGCCGAGTTCGAGGCGGTGGATCCGGAAGGCTGGGAATGATCCTCGACACCAACGCCCTGTCGGCCTTCGCCGATGGCGATACGGCCCTTGCCGCCCTGGTCTCCGGAGCGGATCGCCTGGCCCTGTCGCCCATCGTGCTGGGCGAGTACCGGTTCGGGATTGCCGCGTCACGGTTTCGGGCCCGCTACGAGGCCTGGCTGGAGCGGATCGAGGCGGAGGCGGAAATCCTGCCCATGACCAACGCCACCAGCCGCCACTACGCCCAGGTTCGGAGGGAACTCCGCATGGCCGGAACCCCCATTCCCTGGCACGATATCTGGATCGCCGCCCAGTGCCGGGAGCATCGGCTTCCCGTGACCTCTCAGGATGCGCACTTTGACCAGGTCGAGGGGATCCGGCGACTGAGCTGGTAACCCCCTTCGTTCCAGCGGGGCACGACTATGGAGACTTGCCGTCGACCGCCTTTCTGAACGGTCGCCCCACCAGCATGACCCCGCCCTGGGCGAGCAGAGCGACCGAGACAGGGAGGGCCAGCCTCGCGCAGGCGAGCCCCAGGCGGTGGAACAGGGACTCCGCGGCTTCCGCGCCCCCCACCCCGATCCTCATGAACACCGCCGCCACGTGCCACGAGAACACCATGAGTCCGAAGAGAAGGAGGAAGCGCGAGCAGGCGCTGAGCCACCAGGAGGCACCGGAAATGTCTCGGCCCCTAACCCGTCTGAAAAGCCCGAACGCCAGGAGCCCCAGCACTGCAATAACGCCCACGAGGCAGACCCCGCCAACCCAAGGGCCGACGGTATTGAACATGGTCGCTTGCACGTCGCCAGGGGTCTCGGGTTGCATCGCCACTCCTCCGAGAAAGCAATTGGATAGGCGCCCAGCTTGCGCCCCAGGGTTCCGCCGCGTCAAGCTGTCCTCCGTCGTCGCAGGGTCACGGTTCTGGGGTCAGTCGCCGCCGCTGAATCCCTTGGTTCAGCCGGATAAGGGGTGAGACGTCTGGCGTGATGCGGGATCCGCGATGCGCGATGCGGGATGCATGCCAGTACCTCGCTGTTCCCGCAGGGCGGGACGAGGGCGCATGTGCGGCGCCTGGCTGGAGGAAGGCTCGACCATGGCCTCTCTTCCGCCCAGGCAGGCTCGTTCCATGCGCGGTCCGTCCCGCAGGGCGGGAACAGCGGACTACTGGGTCCGCGCCCGATCGGTCGTATGCTTGTGCGGACCCATGGCTTGTCCGCGGAACCGCGGGAGTGTGTCTCAGAGCAGTGCAGGCCGCTGAACCGCAGCGCTTCAGCCGGATAACGGGTGAGACAGCGGCGCCAATGTGGGATGTGCGATCCGACTTCGCCAAGGCGCTACGTCGGACAAGTCGTGGGATGTCGGCTCGGCCCCATCAGACGCCCTGTAGCGGCCGCTCGACTGAGTCTGCGAAGGAGAGCGGCATCGGCCCACCGTGTCCGACCTCTGTCCCGCGTCATCCCCTTCCGCGTCCCCGGCCCGGAGCCGTTCTCTCTCGAAGACTCGGTCGAACGGCCGCCACAAGGGGGGAGGCCCCGGCGCGAGACCAGCGGAGAGCGACATCTGTGGCGGTGTCTCAGAGCAGATGCGGCAGAAATGGCCGCGCCGAGTCCGTTTGCGGTTCCGCTTCATGGTCCGGGTTTGGAGGCACCTCGGCTCGGGCGACCCGCCCGGCTCTCCCGGACGGCGGCGAGGATGTCGGCGGTGGTGGCCGAGGTGCGGATCCCGGGCACATCGAAGGGGGAGCCGGCGCGGGGCCGAGGCACCACGGCGAACGAGTCCCCGCCGCGCCGACGGATGATGACTTCCTCGCTCTTGGCCTGGTTGAGCACGGCGGCGAGGTTCTGGTAGAACCTCACCTCGCATACTTCCGTCGGATCCTGTCGAAGACCTCCTCACCGGGAATCAGCTCGACGTCTCCACGATCGATCTCGGCAACCCGCCGTTCCGCCTCCTCCGCCCAAAGACGGTCGATCTCCGGCTGTACGGGAAGATTCAGACTCTGGAGGATCCGGTCCACGAGGCCAATACGTGCCTCCGCGGGGAGCGCCAGGGCCTCGTCAGCGACTTTGTCTGCGGCGGTCGGCATGGTGTGTAACTCCTATCGGCCAGCCTGCCGACATTCCACGGCAGGCGGACGCTGCATCGCAGCCCTTCTAAGGTAGCCGCTTCATCCACCGAGGCAAGGTTCTTGTCGGGCCTACGGCAGACTTCCGGCCCAGCGAGACCTGTGCATGCCACGCCCACGCCGCTCCCCATGTGGCCCGGGTCTCCAGCCCGGAGCCTATCGAGTCCGCCCCTGCCAGTCCAAGGCCCGAACTCCAGCCGCAGACGCGGTCCCGGCTTCAGTGCACATTCGGTCAAGCCCTGGTCTCTCGCCGCGCGGTGTGCCCTCCCGATGTTCGGCTGGCATCCTCCGGGAACCCGTGCCTAGGATTCATCCGGTTGCCTGCGGACTCCCGATCAGGGGCCAGGCGAATGGCCGGGGAGCGCCTGGAACGACATCTCGCAGGGCACCGTGGAGGGACACGGCATGCATCGGACAGGCCATCGGTGGTTGGGACGGCTGGTGACGGGACTGGCCCTTCTGGGCGGGTATCGGGTCGAGGCGGCGCCGCCTCCCCGCCCGACCGCGCTGCGATCCGGAGAGCTGACCTTCCGGCTGCGCCGGGCGGCCGAGGGCGAGCCCTGGGCCGGCGTCGATCTGAGCCTGCGTGCCCCCTATCCGAGGGCACGCCCTCTGCGGGCCCGCACCGACGCGCAAGGAACGGCGACCGTGACCGCTTCCGAGGGCAACTACCTCATGGAAGTGGATGGAATGGGGATCGGCCTGGTCCAGGTCACCCGCGACAGCCCGTGGCGGGAATGCGTGGTCGTCGTGCCTCCCGACTACTCGTGGCCCCCGCCGGGCCGGCCGGACCTGCGGGCGGAACCGGTCGGCGAACGCCTGGTTCTGTTCGCCGAACACATCCCCGTGGCGGGGAGGCCGCCTCCGGCCCCCCGTCCGGCGGCGCCGGCGCCCCCCGTCTCGGTGGCGCTTGACGGCTTCCTGCGTCGCGGACAGGTCGCCGAGGCCCTCGCCGCATTCGCCGACCCCCCCGATCCGGCCGCACGCTTCTCCCTGGCGGTCGCCCAGGTGCTGGACGGCATGATGCGCTTCTCCCGCGGCCTGACCAGACTTCCCCTGAACGCTCGGTTGGCCGGAGACCTCGGAGGAGAGCCCCCCTTCCTGCGCTTCGCCGATCCCGAGTCGGAGGACGTGGAGGTGGTCACGCCAGAAAAGGTGGGGGCCCTCTTCACCGACCTTCGGGCCGCCCTGCGGCGGGCCAACCGGACCGTGGCCGAGGTCGGCGAGGCCGACTTCAGAGTCGAAGTCAACCTGTCGCGGATCCGTCTTGACGTTCTCGGCGATGGCCAGGCCCGGACCCTGGCCGAGTGGCTCGATCTCCCGATCGAGGAGGAGGGCGGCGGGGATGTCCTGGTCCGCTTCGACAGTGCCGACGCCAAGTGGCTCGAGGGCTATACCCACCTGCTGGGCGGAGTCCTCGATGTGATCCTCGCCTATGACTGGCGTCCCCTTTGGGACCATGTCGCCCCCCTGCTCTTCGCACGCTACCGGCCGGAGCCGCCGTTCGCGGCCGTCGCCCGGGCCCACCGGGGCCCGGATCGGCGGGACGAAGGGGAATTCGGCCACGAGATCGATTGGTTCGCCGCCCTCCACGCGTTCCGCCTCCCGCTCGCGGACCCCGCCGGCCTACGCCGTGCCCGCGACGAGATCGCCGCCACCGTAGCCTGCAGCCGGGAGTCCTGGCGGCGCATCCTGGCGGAGACCGACGACGACCGGGAATGGATTCCCTCTCCCCGCCAGACGGGGCCCGGCGGCACCCGGATCACGGAGGAGGAGGTCGCGGCCTGGATGCGTGTTCTGGACGAAGTCGAGGCCATCCTCGAGGGACGCAGGCTCATCCCGCACTGGCGGCTTCGTCCCGGCGTCGGCGTGAATCTGGCCAGACTGGTTGAGGCGCCGCCACCGCTGGATCCGGTCATGTTCATTCAGGGCAGCGCCCTCGCACCCTACGCCGAGCCCGGCGCCGTCAGCGACGGCGAGCACTGGGCCGCGATCATCGAGGCCTTCGGCGACCGCTTTCTGCTCTTCCTGTTCTGGGTCAACTGACGTGCACCGGCCGAACTCGTCCCGGGCGTCGAGAGGACCGGTTGCGGTTGCGGCCTGCCTTCTTGTGCTTGCGCTGGGGCATCGCGCCCAGGCCGAATCGCCCTTGCGCCTGCCCGAGGGCGTGCCCGATCTCGGCTTCGGATTCAATGTCTCGACCCGGGTTCCCCGGGCCGCCTTCTGGCCGCCGTTCCGGCCCGAACACGCCCGGGCCATCCGGGCCGCCGGATTCCATCATGTCCGGCTGCGGATGGAGGTGATGCAGCATGCCGACCCGGAGCCGCCCTACCGCATCGCCCCCGAGTTCTTCGAGGCCAACGACGAGGCGGTCCGGGGCTATCTGGCCGCCGGGCTCAAGATCGTGCTCTGCCTGGCCGGGGACGACTACGAGAAGGATCCGGCCAACGACACGAGGGTGGCCGAATGGTGGCGGCAGCTTGCCGCGTGGTACCGCCGGGTGCCCGACGAGGACATGGTGTTCGACCTGCTGGTCGAGCCCAACCACGCGCTCGACGACATCGCCGTGCTCAATCGCTGGCACGTCTCCCTGACCGCGGCCGTCCGCGAGACCAACCCCCGCCGGACCCTCATCTACTCTCCGGGCCGCTTCTCCCATCCCGTGCTGTTCGACCGCATGGTGATCCCGGAGGCGGCGGGCGAGCAGTGGCTGGCCGGGTTCAACGTGCTTGGCCACTGGGACGAGACGCCCACGTCCCCCAACCGGCGGGAGAGCTTCCAGCGGGCGCGCTTCGAGCAGCGCTTCGCCCAGGCCGCCCGGTACCAGCGGCGGACCGGCCGGCCGGTCTACCTGGCCGCCTGGGGGTGCTTCGGGGAGGGCAGCGACGCCACCCGGCTGCCGGTGACCCGCGCCCAGGCCGATCTCATCCGCAAGCACGACGTCCGTATGGCCTCCTATATCGCGTTCCACCACGTGTACGAGGCCCGGGCCGAGCCCCGATGGACCCGGCCCGATGTGCTGGCGGTCCTGCAGGGGCTGCTCATCGTGGACCGCCCCGCCGCCGGGCCGGGGCCGTAGCCGGCATCCGGAGGATCAGCCCGCGTCAGACCCGCCCTCCGCCTTCCGGGCCAGGCGGACCGAGACGAAGGACCGGACGCAGAGGATGAGGTAGACCAGGCCCATGAGGCCGGTCAGAAGCTGCATGGCCACCGCCTGATCCACGGTCCTCAGAATAACGACGAGGGGCCGCACAAGGCTGGCCGTGAGGATCAGCGCGACCACGGCCGCCGCGTGCATCACATGCTTGCGCAGGCTCTCCTTCGCGGCCAGCACCCCCAGGACCACAAGGATGGCGCCGAACACGGCGGGCAGATAGGCGGTGAAGTGCACCCGCTCCGCCGACAGGAATCCAGGGAGGAGTCCGAACACGATCAGGATCGCGCCGGTGATCAGGGTGACGATGGGCATGGGCATGGGCTTGGATGTGGGCTTAGGCATGGGGGCTCCGGGGGTAGTGTTCAGTGTTCAGGGTTCGGGGTTCAGGGTTCAGGGTTCAGGGGAGAGGTTAGGGGTCAGTAGTCAGGGGTCAGGGGTCTGGCCCCGCCCCTGAACCGTTGGGTTCTGCCGGATGGGGGGCGAGACGGCTGGCGCGATCCGACTTCGCCCGCCTTCGCACAGCTTCGGCGGACACGGCCAAGGCGCTGCGTCGGACAAGTCGCGGGATACGGGATACGTGATACGAGATGCAGGAAGCAGCATTCTCCGGTTCGTCCGACGAGTCCGATGGGTCCGATCTGTCCGAGACCGGTACCTTCCCGGGCACTGAAGGCGCCGCCGCCAGGCGGCGCCCCGTGGCCCGGGCTTCTAGCCCGGAGCCGAGCGAGGTTTGCTCCCGGCCCGACCATGAGGAGCGCTTCCGCCGGCCATGGCCGTTCCGGGACCGTGCCTCGCTCAGGCACGGGCTGGAAGCGCCGTGCCACGTCGGGGTCATCCTGTTGGCACTCAGTCATTTTTTGGGACATGGCGGAGTTCGGTGTATCAGAGTAGCCACAGCCACGGGCGTTTGAAGCCTGTCGAAGCAGGGGAGTGAGACAGCATGGCATGTTCCGTTGATCCGCAATCCACAATCCAAAATCCACAATCCACAATCCAAAATACCCTCCCCTCACCGCTCCACCCTCGCGCCGCCGCCGGCGGCGAGTTTCTCGACCTCCTTGAGGGAGGCCATGCTGGTGTCGCCGGGGGGGGTCATGGCCAGGGCCCCATGGGCGGCGCCGTACTCCACGGCCAGGGCGGGGTCGCCCTTCAACATCAGGCCGTAGATCAGCCCCGAGGCGAAACTGTCGCCGCCGCCCACCCGGTCGAGGATCTCCAGGCCCGGCCGGGGGGTGGCCTCGAAGAACTCGCCGCCCGCCCAGCAGATGGCCCCCCAGTCGTTGACCGTGGCCGTGTGCACCCCGCGCAGGGTGGTGGCCACCACCCTGAAGTTGGGATACGCCTGCACCGCCTCGCGGATCATGGCCTTGAAGCTGTCCGTCTCGAGCTGGGTCAGGTTCTCGTCCACCCCCTTCACCTCCAGGCCCAGGCAGGCGGTGAAATCCTCCTCGTTGCCGATCATCACGTCCACCAGCCGGGCCAGGCGCTGGTTGACCTCCCGGGCCCTGGCCTGCCCGCCGATGCTCTTCCACAGCGAGGGGCGGTAGTTGAGGTCGTAGGAGACGATGGTGCCATGCCTGCGGGCCGCCGTCATGGCCTCCTCGACCACGTCGGCGGTGGTCTCGGACAGGGCGGCGAAGATGCCCCCGGTGTGGAGCCAGCGGATGCCCTGGCCGAAGATGGCGTCCCAGTCGAAATCGCCGCGCCGGAGCTGGGAGGCGGCGGTGAGGCCACGGTCCGAGCAGCCCACCGCCCCCCGCACCCCGAAGCCGCGCTCGGTGAAGTTCAGCCCGTTGCGGACCGTGCGGCCGATGCCGTCGTAGGGCACCCAGCGGATGAACGACGTGTCCACCCCGCCCTGGAGGATGAAGTCCTCGACCAGCCGTCCCACCTCGTTGTCGGCGAAGGCGGTGGCCACCGCCGTGCGCAGCCCGAAGCAGCGGCGCAGGCCCCGGGCCACGTTGTACTCGCCCCCGCCCTCCCAGACCCGGAACGACCGCGCGGTGCGGATCCGCCCCTCGCCGGGGTCGAACCGCAGCATGATCTCGCCCAGCGAGATCTCGTCGAACCGGCATTCGGACGCGGGGCGCAGCTCCAGCACACTCACAGCGGACACTCCTGATCGGATGGCAGTGGAGGGCATATCGTACCCCCACGCGGCGGCGGATCAATCCGGAAACCGCGCCTGGCCCGCCGCTGAGCGGACCACGGAGGTCGCGGAGGTTACGGAGATTCGCAGAGGGGGAACCGCGAATGGACGCCAATGGACGCGAATGGGGAGGAGGATCTGCCACAAAGAACGCAAAGAGCGCAAAGGGATGGAGGGGAGGATTGCCACCTGCCTTCGCCTGGCTTCGGCACGGCACGCAGGAGGCACAGGAGTCACAAGAGGGAGGGGATCGCGAAAAATTTGCGCGGGACGGCGAAGTTGTGGGGGATAGTGGTACGGATGTGGGTAGGGAGTCTTGGGGGGCAGCCCCCCCGTGGCCCGGGCTTCCAGCCCGGAGCCGGAGCGAGGAGAGCCCATGGCCGGAGCCCGGAAAAGAGCTTCGCGCTCGCCGAACTCGGAGCCATGGCCGATCTCGCACAGGGCACGGGCTGGAAGCACCGTGCCACGTCAGGCCCGCCGCCGCGCAGCGGCGGTTTCCACCCGACCCCGCTTCCCCCGGTCCCCGAATCATCCTCGGCGATTCCGCAAGGAACGCGGAGCCACGCCGGATCGGCCCGTAGCCGCGGCCGCCCAGGCCGTGGACGACAAGGGGAACGACAACGGGAACGCGCACGCATACGACCGAATGGGCGCGGACCCAGTAGTCCGCTGGCTACGACAGCGGACCGAGCGTGGAACGGGCCTGCTTGGGAGGAAGAGGAGCCATGGTCCCCGCCGTCCTCCATCCAGGCACCCGGACACGCGCCCTCGCTGTCGTAGCCAGCGAGGTACTGGCTGCCCCGTTCGACATTCGTTCGCGTGCCCGACGAAGCGTCTGCGTGAAGTCGGGACATTCTGCGGTTCCCCTGCGCCCCCCATTCGAACCGCGAGAATCGACAGCGATAGCGATAGCGAACGCCACCGGAACGCACGACCGGGTTCGACGTTCGATGTTGGACGTTCGATGTTCGATCTTCTCCGCGCCCCGCGTCTCTTCCCCTGCTCAGGCTGAACCCAGCGGTTCAGCGGTCGTCACCGCGCTCTGAGACACCAGTGCGCGCCATTCTCCACAAGCCACTCCGCACCTCGTCAATCTCCGGTTTCCCGGAACCCACATCCCACATCCCACATCCCACATCGTGCCATCCGTCTCACCCTTTGCCCCCGTTGGAGGCTGGACATTTCCGGCCCGGCGGAGATGGTGAATGGATGAACTCCGGAGACACCCCATGACCGAATCCACACTCCGTGCCCCCAGCCGTACCCGCCCCTTCCCGAAGCCGCTCCTGGCCCTGACCCTGCTGATGCTGGCCGCCGTCCTCCCCGCGCCCGCCCAGGAGGACGTCACCCTCACCCTCGTCGGCTCGGCCATGATGCACGGGCCGGACGACGAGGTGCGGGCGGACCTCGACTTCGAGTTCCAGCTCGACGCCGACGGCCGCTGGGACCGCGAGGTCTGGGCCTTCGGCATGAACTACGTCCGCGAAGGCCACTACGAGCGGTCCATCGGCAAGATGGACAACCGGGGCGAGATCCTGACCCTCGAGACGGACGGCGACACCGTGCGCCTCGACGTGGCCATGCGGTTCATGGGACATCCCCACATAGGCGAAGGCATGGGGCCCCGGCGCTGGGGCCGGTACCGGATCGAGGTCACCCGCGACGGCGACACCTTCCGCGGGAGCTACCAGGGCCTGTTCCACGGCTGGCCGGTGGCCGGCGAGGTCTCGGGCCGGGCCACCCCGCCCTTCGTGCGGACGATCGACGGGGTCACGCCCCCGGCGCCGGGCGAGCACCCGCGCCTCATGTTCCGCCGCGACGACCTGCCCGTCCTGCGCGACCGCGCCCGCAACACCCCGGAGGGCCGGGCCATGCTGGCCCGGCTCCGCGAGCGCCTGGAGGGCGACATCTCGTGGGGCAATTCCCGCATCCCCGCCCGCTTCGCGGCGGGCTACGGCGTGCTCTATCAGATCACCGGCGAGGCCGAGGCCGCCGAGCGGGCCCGCGAGATCGTGGCGCGGATCATGGCCGGCGAGGGCCAGCACGGGCGGATGCTGCAGCGGGCCCCCCGGGTCATGGCCACCGCCCTCGCCTACGACCTCTGCTACGAGGCCTGGGACGAGCCGTTCCGCCGCCGGGCCGCCGCCTGGGTCGAGCACGCGGCCTGGGACGTGCTCAACATGGGCGGCGGGGGCGGGCTCAACGACCATCCCCACAGCAACTGGATGGGCCTGGCCTTCGGCAGCGCCGGGGTGGCCGCGATGGCCGTGCTCGGCGACCCCGTGGACTTTCCCGACCCGCCCGCCGCCCCGCCCCACGCCCGGCTGGCCCCGCCCCAGGACTTCGAGCCCGGCCCCGGCGTGCCCGTGGCCGACCACGAGCCGGGGACGATGCCCCGCGAATGGCTGCTCGTGGGGCCGTTCGACACCGCCGCCGGGGACGACTTCCTGGCCGGTATCGGGGGCCGGGCCGCCGCCCGGCCGCGCCGGGGCCAGGAGGTCCGGTTCGGGGACGTCACCCGGACCTGGGAGCTCTCCACCGCCTTCGAGAACGACATGCTCTGGCAGCACGACCACTTCACCGGCCCCCAGCCCGCCCTCGACACCCTCGTCCCCATCCGCCGCGCCTACTTCAGCACCAGTTACTACTACCTGGCCCTGCGCAACCGCACCCCGGGCTGGTTCCGGTTCCATTCCGGAACCCGGGCGGGCGGCGACACCGCCGTGCTCTACCTGGCCGGCCTGCGCCTGCTCCCCGGCGACGTGGTCCACCTCGGCGAGGGGCTGTACCCGGTGATGATCGAGATCGCCGTGGGCTCGACCGAGCCCTGGGGCAAGATCCTGCTCCAGCCCCGGTTCGAGCCCCTGACCGAAGAGCAGGCCGCCCAGCACAAGGCGGTGGCCGAGGCCGAATACCTGCGCGACCTCCGCGAATGGCAGGCCGGGCGCGACGCCTGGCGCGAGGCCGGCGAGGTCTCGGTGCGGGCCCGCGAGTACGTCCGCCGCGCCCAGCGCGGGGTGGCCCGGCACCTGCGCGACGCCGTGGGCGAGCGCGGGTTCAACCTCGAGGGCGAGGGGTATCTGCGCATGACCATGACCCTGGGCCTGCTCCAGTTCCTGCACGGCCAGCGCACCGCCTTGGGCCAGCGGTTCGGCGAGGCCTCGGGCCAGGACTGGCTGCTGGTGCTGCCGCTCATCACCGGCATCGGCCCCGAGGGCGCCCGCCCGGCCTACGGCCCGGCGGGGTGGGGCGGGCGCGGCCAGCAGGAGGAGCGAAGCGCCGCCTTCGCCATGGGCCTGTCCAACGTGCCCGAGGCCTATCTGCCCGCCGCCCGCTGGTGGTTCGACCGTGTGTTCGGGCTCGAGGGTGGCGACGGCACCTTCAACATCCATCTCCCCAGCCAGGCCGGGTTCGCGCTTATGAACTACCCCTTCGGGGTCGAGCCCCGCAACCCGGGCGAGGTGTTGCCCCGGGCCGTGCGCGACCGCTATCACGAATACTTCGCCTTCCGCAACGCCTGGGGCGAGACCGAGGAGGGGCATGCCTCCCCCGACGACCTGCTCGCCGTGTTCTATGGCCGGGGCACGGTGCGGCACTACGTCCACCAGGCCTCGACCAGCCCCAACTTCCGGATCGTCGGGTTCGGGCAGCAGTGGGCCGACCTAAACCGGGTCGGGGTGGACGAGGAGATCGAGGGCCGGCTCTGGGGCGAGGTCACCTTCGCCGAGCTCGACGAGGCCACGGGCAGCGGCCGGGTGACCCTCGATATGCACCGCCAGTACCGGCTGCGGGCACAGGACGCGGAGCGTCCCGAGGGCTCGCCGTCCAAGGCCCTGCGGGCGGTGGCCGTGGACTATAGCGGCCGGAGCGGCGCGCCCGGCCTCTACGCAGTAGTGGACACCGTCGAGGGCCTCACCGGCCACACCTGGCGCTTGGGCACCGCGGCGCAGCCTCGGGTGGAGGGCAACCGGTTCACGGTGGAGCGGGGCGGGGCCACCCTCACCGGCCTCGTGGTCGCCCCGGCCGAGGCCGAGCTCCACCCCGAGCGCAACGCCCTCCGCGTCCGCGGCGGCCACCGGTTCTTCGTGGTCATGACCCTCCAGCGCGACACCGATCCCCCGGCCTTCACGGCCGAAGGCGAGGGCCTCGACTCCCGGGTGCGGGTCGGAGACCGGATGGTGTGGTTCGATGGGGAGAAGCTGGTGGTGGAGTGACGCCGGAGAACTTCA
>PXDE01000211.1 GCA_003566475.1 PVC group bacterium
CAGCGAGTCGAACAGGCTGGTGGAGGCGATCTCGAACTCCAGCACGCCGGGGTTGATGAGATCGCCCACGATGGTCAGCGGTCCCGGGCTGGTTCCGGGGGAGAGGACGCCATAGTTCTGGACCTGGCCGATGAGGGTGCCGTCGCTGGAGAGCCGGGCTCCGGGCCGGATGGTGAGCGCGTTGGCCACAGTCAGGTCGAACGCGCCCAGGGCGAAGGTCACGGCGCCGTCGGCCACCACGATGTCGCGGGCCCGCTCGTCCCGGTCGAAGTCCACCGAGTAGGTGGCGGGGGCGTCGAACACGGCGTCGAGCTGGATGGCCGGGGTGCCGGTGGACCAGTTGGGGCCCCGACCCCAGGCATGGTTCTCCCCGGAAGTGTTCAGCCAGGTGCCGCCCAGGCCGATCTGCCCCACCCAGTGGCGAACGTAGGGATCGCCCACAACGGGGGTGAAAGTGCCGGTGCCGGCCACCCATCCATCCGCGCTCAGGGCCCCCGCCAAGCTCAGGATCCAGGTTCCGCCGGCGGGGTTGGGCACCACCCCGAGGTCGTTCAGGTCGATCGCGCTGGCATCGGGAAGCCAGACCACCGCCCGAGTGCCCAACCAGACATTGCCCGGTTCGATCTTTTCGGCCCATCCCACGGCCGTGCCCGCGTCGTTCACCGCGTAGGCCTCGGCGTCCGTGTAGTACCCGTCGTGAAGCCCGAGATGTCCCAGCTCGGTGGCCTCGGTGCCCCCGGCGTCCCACCGCACCGCCCGACTGCCCGACCAGACATCGCCCGGCTCGATCTTTTCGGCCCATCCCACCGCCGTGCCCGCCGCGTTCACCGCGTAGGCAATCGACGTCGTGTAGACTCCTTCCCAAAGACCCAGATGTCCCAGCTCGGTGGCCTCGGTGCCCCCGGCCTCCCACCGCACCGCCCGAGGCCCGACGGGGTCTCCGTCGATGTGTTTCCGGGCGAAGCCCACGGCGGTGCCTTCCGCGTTCACGGCGTAGGCTCTTGCTTCGGTGCTGCCCCATGAGTGCAGTCCGAGGTGTCCCAGTTCGGTAGCCTCGGTGCCCCCGGCGTCCCACCGCACCGCCCTCGTGCCCAAGTCGGATCCGTCTTCGTATTTCTCGGCCCATCCCACGGCGGTGCCCGCCTCGTTGACGGCGTAGGCTTCGGCTTGGGTGCGGTCGCGGGAGTCCAGTCCGAGGTGTCCGAGCTCGGTGGCCTCGGTGCCTCCGGCGTCCCACCGCACCGCACGCTGATAGCGATCATCCCCGTCCACATACTTGAGGGCCCATCCTACGGCGGTGCCCGCCGCGTTCACGTCTCTGGCCTCGGCGCGGGTGTACGGGTAGTGGTCCCCGATGGTGCCCAGATTGCCCAGCTCGACGGCCTCGGTGGTTCCAGCGTCCCACCGCACCGCACGCGTTCCGACGTTCAGAACCAGCTCCTCGTCGTACTTTCGGGCGAAGCCCACCGCCGTGCCCGCGTCGTTCACGGCATAGGCGGAAGCTTCGGCCTCCCGCCCGTCGAACCCGAGATGACCCAGCTCGGTGGCCGCCGCGCCGGAGGCGTCCCACCGCATCGCCCGTTCGCCGCCGTACTCCGCATCGATGTAGCGGACGGCATAGCTAACGGCCACGCCCGAGTTGTTGACCCCTCCTCTGGGGCGGCTTGGGCGAAAATCGTGGGGCACAGTGATAAACGGTGGTGCCAGAACCCCTCTGCGGTACCCGGACCCGGAGGTCGAGTCGTACTCGAGGGAGCCAGCCACCACGAGCTGGCCTCGGGCGACGGTCCCGGCCCCGAGCGTGAGCATCAGGCCGGACAGCACGGCGGGCGAGAGAGACACGCGAATCGACCTCATGACCTGCTCCAAGGCTGGCGAGACAGACATGGCAGACCTCGAACATCCGCATTGCACCACAGGAGGCCCCCCGGACGCCATGCCCTGAACAGGTCATTTTGCAGGGTCCGGCGCTGCATCCTCCCGTCCATCCCTCCCACCCACTTCGGTTCTACACTCCGTGTCATGAGCGGCATCGTACCGGAATCCGACGGCGTCCAGACGCTGGGCCTCTCCGCGACCCGCGCCGCCGGGGTGACCACCTGGCGGGACGAGACCCTGGTGGTCTCCTCGACGGACGCGTCCGCCGCGCCCGAGGCGTTCGAGGCCTGGCTGCGTCCGCGCAACTACGAGGCGGGCGAGGTGATCGCCCAGGGCGGGATGGGCACGATTCTGCGGACCCGCGACCGGAACATCCGACGTCCGGTAGCCATGAAGATCCTCCGGAAGGGGGCCCGGGCCTCGTCCCGCGGCCTGGCCCGGTTCGTGGAAGAGGCCCAGGTCACCGGGCAGCCATTTCGAGGACTGGACGTTCCCGGCGCCCGTGGCCGACAGGCCCTGAGCCGGAACGATTCGGTCCCCGGCCCGTGAGCGCCCCTGAACCCCGCCGCGGCGGGGTTCAGCCGGATAAGGGGTGAGACGGCTGGCGCGATCCGACTTCGCCCGGAAGCTATGTCGGACAAGTCGTGGGATGTGGGTTCCGGGAAACCGAAGATTGACCCGACTACGCTCCGCAGCGGAGCTACCTAGGGCAAGCTGACGAAGGAAGATTGGCGAAGTGGGAGCGGCCTTCCCGTGGCCCGGGGGGGCCTCCCCCCGGGCCTCTAGGAGCCATCGGATGGCGGGGGGCTTCTCCGCCGCCGTCGGCTAGTTCGGGGGGCAGGGCACGGGGGCGGGCGCCCCCGTGCCACGTCGGAACCATCCTGTTGGCAAGCAACGGTTTGCGTGGAATAGCGTGCATAGGTGTCTCAGAGCAGGCGGGGACCTACGGAAGCCAAGGCGGGGTCGCTGCTTCGCTCTGCCCCCGCAGTCCATGGCGGTCATCTCCGAGATCGACGGCCTGTGGTGGCCCTCCCATGGACTGCGGTGGCACGGGACCACAAAGGAGTGCAGCCCTTCCTCAACCCTTTGGCCCCCAAAGGCCCTCTGCCCGATCTCCCCGCACGACACCGCCTTGGCTCCCGTTGGAGGCGGCCTCTACCGCATCAGCGCCATACACCGCCCCGCCTCCCGCCCCTCCCGGCGCAGTCTGACGGAACCGGACGGAAGCCAAGGCGGCGTGGCGGGCGGCAGACCGCCCTTTCCGCCGCAGTCCATGGCGGTCCTCCTCAGGCCGCCGCCCACTCCTCATCCATCCATCCACCCATCCACTCATCCATCCACCCCCCGCCTTCCTTCCTCCTTGATCCCATGCCCGACCCCTGCAACGCTCGGGATCATGCGCCAAAGATCGCACGCTTCGTCACCCCGCTGGCTCGCATCCCTGAGCCTCCTCCTGACCACGCTCCCAGTCGCCGCCGACTGGCAGCAGTTCCGGGGCGGGCCGGAGCGGGTGGCCTCGGCGGAAGCCGGACCGGAGGGGCCGCTGCACGAGGTCTGGTCGGCCGAGCTTCCCGCCCGACTTCCC
>PXDE01000186.1 GCA_003566475.1 PVC group bacterium
AGGTCGGTCGTGGAGGCAAGGGCACGGGGGCAGGCGCCCCCGTGCCACGGCGTGCGGCCCACCCCACGGCCCTCCGGGCTACCGCGCGAAGAATCCTGGCACTTCAGCCCTGCTCACCCACCCATCCAATCATCCACCCATCCAACCATCCAACCATCCACCCATCCAATCATCCCCCCATCCACCCATCCAACCATCCACCCATCCACTCATCCACCCATCCCCCCCATCCATCCCAAATATCCTTGCCCTTCCCCGCCCCCCTTCCCCACACTGACCGCCCTTTCAGGAGTTCAGGACCATGATCGACCCGCAGGGAACCAGAGTCTGCAAGTTCGGGGGCACCAGCCTGGCCGACGCGGCCCGGCTGCGCGTGGTGAAGGCCATTGTGGAGGCCGACCCCACCCGGCGGTTCGTGGTCGTCTCCGCCCCCGGCAAGCGGCATGCCGACGACATCAAGGTCACCGACATGCTCTACGCCTGCGAGGAGCACCTCCGGCGCGGGGAGGATGTGCTGGATCCGTTCGCCGTGGTCCGGCGCCGGTTCGAGGAGATGATCCGCGACCTGGAGCTGGACCTGGACCTCGCCTCCGATTTCGAGGAGATCCTGCGCGAGATGCAGGGCGGCGCGGGGCCGGACTACGTGGCGAGCTGTGGGGAGTACCTGAACGCCCGCATCGTGGCCGCCTTGCTGGGCCGCGAGTTCGTGGATACAGCGGGACTGATCTGCTTCGACGCGGCCGGCCGGTTCCAGGCCGAGGAGACCCAGCGCCGGATGGCGGCCCGGCTCCGCGACCTGCCGGGGGCGGTCCTCCCCGGATTCTACGGATCGCGCCCGGACGGCACCGTCCAGACCTTCTCCCGGGGGGGCTCCGACATCTCCGGGGCCATCGTGGCCCGGGCGGTGGGCGCGGCGGTGTACGAGAACTGGACCGACGTCTCGGGCCTGCTCATGGCCGACCCCCGGGTGGTCGAGAACCCGTTGCCCATCAAGGTGGTGACCTACCAGGAGCTGCGCGAGCTCGCCTACATGGGGGCCGGCGTGCTCCACGACGAGGCCATCTTCCCGGTCCGCCAGGCCGGCATCCCGGTGCACATCCGCAACACCCAGCGCCCCGACGACGCCGGGACCATCATCGTGCGGGGCGTCCCCGCCGCCGCCGACCTCGACCGCCACCCCCTCGCCATCACCGGCATCGCCGGGCGCAAGGACTTCACGGTGATCGCCCTGGCCAAGGCCCTCATGAACCAGCAGATCGGCTACGGGGCCGCCCTGCTCAACATCCTGGTCCGGCACGGGGTGAGCTGGGAGCACATCCCCTCGAGCATCGACACCATCTCCGTGGTCGTCCGGAGCCAGGAGCTCAAGGGCAAGCTCGACGCCATCCAGGAGGAGATCCGGAAGGAGTGCCAGCCCGACGAACTCGACATCTTCCCCGACATCGCCCTCATCGCGACCGTGGGCCGGAACATGATGCACACCCCGGGGATGGCCGCCCGTCTGTTCACCGCCCTGGCCGAGGCCGGGATCAACGTGCGAACGATCGACCAGGGATCGAGCGAGCTGAACATCATCGTGGGGGTGGAGGCCAGCGACTTCGAGGTCGCGGTGCGGGCCATCTACGAGGCCTTCGTGCCCATGCAGGGAACCGTTCCCGAGCCCCCGCCGCCGCTCCTGCCCATCCCGCCGTCCCGACACGCCCCGCGTCCCGGATCCGACCTTACCCCCTGAATCCCCGCCAGGATTCCGCCATGTCCAACCTCGTCCGGATGAGCGTCTCCCTCGACCGCGACCTGGCCGACCGGTTCGACCGGGAGATCGAGCGGACCGGATGCCCCACCCGATCCAAGGCGGTGGCCGACCTCATCCGCCAGAGCCTGGTCCGCCAGGAATGGGCGGACGGGGACGAGGTGTCCGGAGCGGTGATCATGGTCTACGACCACCACACCCGGGGCCTCGGCGGGCGGCTGACCCGGATCCAGCACGACGCGGTGCACCTGATCCTGGCCACCCAGCACTTCCATCTCGACCACGACAACTGCCTGGAGATCCTGGCCGTGAAGGGCCCGCCCCGCGACATCGCGCGGCTCCACGAGAAGCTGGCCGCCGTCAAGGGCCTCAAGCACTGCTCCCTGGCCGCCGCTACGACAGGCCGCGAGCTGCCCTGACGCCCTTGCGCCTGGCTTGCCGGTCATCCCGCGAATGGACTCTGCGCGGCCACCCAACGCACCCAGGCGAACCACAGAGGTCGCAGAGGTTACGGAGGTTCGCAGAGGGAGAGAGGAGGGGGAAAACCACGAATGGACGCGAATGGGGAATATGGAGTGCGGAACTCTGAGTTCCGCTTTGGCAGGCCCAGGGTGTGAGGGATAGCGACGGGGGCGGGCACGCGGCCCGGTTCTAGAACCGATGCATCAGCATGACGGCCGCCCGGGTGGACTCGAGATTCTTGCTCAGCTCGACCCCGGCTTTGAGGATGGTCTGGGGCGAGCCGATGGGAATGTAGACCCCGGGCAGCACCGACCAGGACCGGTCGATGTCCTCCAGATCGCCGAGAAGTTCAATACCCGCCGCGATGCCGTGGGGGTCGGCCGAAATGGGGGTCTTGAAGGCGAGGGCGTATTCCCAGGCCCCCTCGCTGCCCTCATGCTCGTAGGTCAGGTTGGCCGTGATGTTCCGGTGTCCGGGAAGCTCCCTGGACAGGATCAGGGTGCCCGCAACGACCTCCTTGCTACCCAGCAGATCCTTGGCCCGAGAGAAGGGAACCTCCAGCGTTCCGGCTACACCCACGTCCAGCCAGGCCCCGTCGGTGACCCTGTAGACCAGGGTGAAGGCCGCCGCCTCCAGGAAGGGTGACGGGCCGTCGGCCCCGAACTCGCCCTGTCGGTCGTCTTCCAGGTGCCCGTCCCCGAACTTCGCCAGATGCACATGGACGTCGGCCAGGAGCCGGTCGGTGATGCCATGGGCCAGCCCGGGCGTGATCTCCCAGCGGTCCCGCGAGGGGTTGTTCTTGTCATCCACCCGGTAGTCGTAGCGGAGATAGACCAGACTCTCCCCCTGTGCGGCGGTGGTGGTGCTCTCGGTTTCCAGGTATTCCATGGCATGGTGGGCGTACGCCGGCGCGGCGGCGAGGGCGAAGGACGTGAGGAGGGCGGTCGTCAGCCGTTTGGGTCGGGGCATGATTTCTCCGGGAAAGGCCGTCCGGGGACGGCGGTGGTATTACGATTTCTAGAATCGTAATCGAGGTATGGGGGAGGCGTCAACCACGGTCCCAAGCCAATGAGGCTTCACGCGGGAGACGGGGCGTTGCGGGATGGGTCGGTGATCGGTGGTCAGTCGCCGCCGCTGGCCCGTTGGGCTCAGCCGGATGAAGGGTGAGACGGCTGGCGCGATGTGGGTTGTGAGATGTGGGATGTGGGCCGGTCCCTCCGTGGCCCGGGCATCTTGCCCG
>PXDE01000088.1 GCA_003566475.1 PVC group bacterium
GACCATGAGGAGCGCTTCCACCGGCCATGGTCGTTCCGGGATCCGGCCTCGCACGGGCACGGGCTATGAAGCGCCGTGCCACGTCGGGGGCATCCTGTTGGCGAGGTCCGATGGGCCTGCCGCGGCGAAGCGTCTTCGCGAAGCCGGGTCCGTGACCGGGGCCTTCCCGTGGCACGGATCCCGCCGGGTGTCGCCGCCGGGCGTCCCCCCATTACGGCGTCCAGTCGCGATAGACGGGAAGGTCGCCGGTGAAGTCCACCACGAAGCCCTGGCGTCCGTCGTTGACCGTGAGCACGCCGTTGGCCTGCTGGATGTAGGGGCCGTCATAGACCGGCCAGTTCCCGTATTCGACCGCCTCGCCGTTCCGCACCACATGCGGCCGCTGGTTGCCGTGGCGGTCGTCGCCCTCGGCGGGGTTGAAGGTCATCTGGAGCGGTCCGGCCGAGGTGGCCACGGTCACGCTCAGATCCCGCTCGAACCGGGAGGCGTCCACCTGGGGGCGGGGCGTGTCCGCGTCGGCCTCGGTCACATGCACCACGAACCCGGTGCGGACGCCGGGAATCCGGAGCATGGGCTGGGACCGGCCGCGCCGGTCCTCGGGGGTCCGGGCGACCTCGGCCGCTCCGCCCAGCGGATAGATGGCCACCCGGGCGTTCCCCAGGGGCAGCACCCACCAGTTCCCGTCCGCCACGGGCGTCACGCCCTCGGGAAAGGAGAGGAAGGAGTAGTGGGCGTCGGTGTCGTCATCGGGGGCGAGGGACATGCTGACCGCGACATCGTGCAGGGACGCGAACTGAGTGTAGCGTCCGTTTCCGTCCCGGAAGCCGATGCCCGTCTTCTGACCCCGGTGGTCGCTCTGCCTCGGATTGCCCCCGGTGAGCACCACGCCGCCTTCGGGCGAATCGGCCGCGACCATGAACCGGGTGATCTGGGACCCATGGCCGTTCCAGAGGGTGCCCATGGTGAAGGACCGGCTCTGGAACACGGTCTCGTGCATCTGGCTGGGCCGCGGCGTGCCGGTGGTGCCCCAGTAGTTGGGCTTGCTGTTCCGGAACTCCACGCCGCCCTGCTCCAGCGAGGGGAGATCCTTGCGGGCGAGACGGGTGTGCACGATGTTCGGCCGCCAGCCCGAGGTGATGGCATGGGGCGTGTAGCGCCAGCCCCGGGTGTCGGCGGGGGTGATCTCGGCATTCGACCCCCACCAGATGAATCCGGTCTCGTCAGAAATGGTCCGGTGGGCGCCGCTCGCGAACCCCCGCTGATTAGGGGCCGTGAACACCCCGTCGCGGTACTTCAGGGCATAGGCGGTGGTGAACCAGTCGAGGCCCGCCTTGGCCAGGAGCCGCGTCTCGGGATCCGGCGAGAAGTCGTAGATGTTGAGCAGCCCGTGCATGGTGAACTTGTAGTAGGTGCTGGAGTCCCACTCGCCGTTCCCGGCCGCGTAGATGCCGCGCACGTAGTTCCGCAGCCATGCCTTGGCCTCGCGCAGGGCCCGCTCCTTGTCGCGCCGGGCCAGGCGGCCGCCCTCCAGGTAGTGGGGCAGCACGTTGGCGGCGGCCCGCCACTGGGTGACGTGGTTCTCGGTCCCGCCGCCCTGGAGGTAGGCGTCGTAGCGCTCGGCCCGTTCGGCCAGCTCCGTCCGCTTCTCCGGCGTCAGAATGGACTCGCCGTACAAGGGAAGGAACCTCGCCCAGTTGAGGGCCGCGAAGTGATAGTGCTCGCGCACCGACCGGTCGTCGTTGAACAGCCGCACGATGTTGGGGTCGTCCTGACCGATCAGCAGCTTGGCCATGGCATGGCCCGGCAGGTACTTGCCGGGATCGCCGCCCGTGAAGTAGCCGCGCCGCCAGGTCATGAGGTCGTTGTCGGCCACGCCCTCCAGCACGATGCGCGACCGGGCCGCGAAGCCTTCCTCGTCGGGATAGGTCAGCGGCGAGGAGGCGGGCGCGGCCTCCGCGCCCGGATGCTCGGTGGTCCGAGGATTGGGAACAGTGACGGCCAGAGCGGCGCCGCCAAGCCCGAGGATGGCCAGCAGCAGGGGACGGGGTGTCGACATGTGGGTTCTCCCTTGGTTATGTGCAACGTTCTAAAGTACCCGGCCGGGCCGGACCCGCCAAGCCCTTTGGCCGACTCCGCGTCCGGAGCTGGCTAGTCCTTGCTCCCGATCTCGATCATCCGGGCCACCGCCCGGTGGGCCCGCACCCGGATGTCCTCCGGCACCTCGATCTGGTACTGGAGGTTCTCCAGAGAGGCCAGGGTGTCCTCGAGGGTGATCTCGTTCATGTGCGGGCAGCGGATGCTGCACATCCGGAGCATCTCCGCGTCCGGGTTCTCGGCCATGACGTTGTCGGCCATGCTGCACTCGGTGAGCATCAGGTAGCGGCCCTTGGGATTCCGCTGGACATACTGGATCATGGCCGTGGTGCTGCCGCTGAAGTCCGCCGCCGACACCACCTCGGGCGGGCATTCCGGATGGGCCAGCACCACCACGTCGGGGAACTGCCTCCGGGCGTTCTCGATGTCCTCCACCGTGAACCGCTCGTGGACCTCGCAGCGTCCCTCCCAGCCGATGAACTGGTACTCCAGCTCGTCGAGCCGGGCCTGGGGGATCTTGGTGGGGAAGATGATCCGGCGCCCGGTCTCGCGGGCCACGTTGCCGGCCAGGTACTCGTCGGGCAGGAAGATCACCGGCCCGTCCCCCAGCGACTCCACCACCTTCACCGCGTTGCTCGAGGTGCAGCAGATGTCGGTCTCCGCCTTCACATCCGCATAGGTGTTCACATAGGTCACCACCGGCACCCCCGGGAACTGGGCCTTCAGGTTGCGCACATCCTCGGCGGTGATCGACGCGGCCAGCGAGCACCCCGCCTTTTTCGCGGGCAGCAGCACCATCTTGTCCGGGCTCAGGATCTTGGCCGTCTCGGCCATGAACCGCACCCCGCAGAACACGATCACCTCGGCGTCGGTCTCCGCCGCCTTCCGGCTCAGCTCCAGGGAGTCCCCCTTGAAGTCCGGAACCGAGTGGAACAGTGCCGGCTCCATATAGTTATGGGCCAGAATCACCGCGTTCCGCTCGCGTTTCAGCTCCAGGATCCGCTCCGCGATCTCCGCCTTCAGGCGAAGCTCGGCGTCCGGAACGGTGTCCCGGAGCCTGGCCTTGAGCTGTTCGTAAATGGATGTCGTCGTCGTGGGCATGGGGGCAAATCTCCTTCATGCAAACCTAACCCGATCCGGGGGCGGGTGGCAAATCATGCTCCCCGGGGGAGGGGGCAGGGTTCAGTGTTCAGTGGTCAGTCGCCGCCGCTGGCCCGTTGGGCTGAGCCGGATAAGGGGTGAGACGGCTGGCGCGATGTGGGTTGTGAGATGTGGGATGTGGGCCGGTCCCTCCGTGGCCCGGGCATCTTGCCCGGAGCCGAGCGAGGTTCGATCCCGATCCGGCCATGAGAAGCGC
>PXDE01000305.1 GCA_003566475.1 PVC group bacterium
ATGCGGGATGCGTGATTTGGGATGCGGGATTCGGGATTCGGGATTCGGGATGCGGGATGCGTGATTCGGGATGCGGGATGCGGGTTAGGCGAGGGGGTTGATCAAGTGGACACGGGAGAAACGGCGGAAGTCCTGGTCGTTGGAGTAGACCGTGCCGCCCGACTCCAGGGCGTGGGCGGCGATGAAGGCGTCGGTGACGAGGTTGCCGCCACGCCCGGCTTCATCCAGGAGTTTGAACGCGAGCTTGAGGGTAGACATCATTGGCGCCAAAGGTCGAGCCACAGGCGTCTCCAGCCACGCGTTCACAGCCCGCTGCGCCTGACCGGTCGTGATCGGAACCTTGCAGATCCTGGGGTGAGTCATGATCCGGGTGAACCCCAGAAGGACCACGTAGGGAATCCCGATCGCCTCCGGCCCGCTTAAGACGGACTCCCACCAGTCCCTCGCTTGAGGGTGCTGCGGGCTCTCCACGTCGTAGGCATAGACCAGCAGGTTTGCATCCGGCACGATCATTGTGGCGTGAGGTGGTCTTCGGCCTCGAGGTCGTCAGACACCTGGTTGAGACTGCGCCCGAGAAACTCGGTCCGGATGCCTACCCGGAACGGGGTTACCCGAAACCTGCTTCGGGGCTTCGGCTGGGCCGCGGAGGCCAGCCCCCTCTGAAGGGTTTCCTCAAGCACCTGCTTGAATGGCACCCCAGAAGACTGGGCCTGCTGGCGCAGTTCCCGAAGGGTGGCATTGCTGATATCGACCGTGGTTCTCATATGCGCATCATGATGCGTCCGGGTGGGTTTGTCAAACCGGGGTCCGGTCGCCGCGGCCTGAGTATGGCTTCCGGAAATCCCCTCCTCGGAGGGGTGGCCGCAGGCCGGGGTGGGTGCGCATGGGCACGAGAGTGGGGACGAACATGGCACGCTGGGCTCACCCAACCCACCCCGTCGCTTCGCGCCACCCCTCCGAGGAGGGGATGTTTGGTTCTTGATCCGTCATTCCGTTGGATTTCTATCCCTGACCCCTGCTCTGAGACACCATGCACGCCGCGCCCCCCCACCCGAGCTGCGAGAATCGATCACGTTGGTCCTTCCCATCGCAGTCCCTCATCCACCGTCTCCGATCAGGCGATCCGCTCAGGGATGGTGGCGGCGGGGACTAAGGTGTTGGGACTAAGGTGGGGGATTAAGGTCGGTGGACTAAGGACCAGGGACCAAGGACAGACATCCCGCATCCCGCATCGCGCATCCCGCCTTCCCCAATGAAACCAATCCCCAACGTGTCGCGCCGAAGCCTGGCGAAGGCGGATCTCCAATCCCGGCCGCCCAGCGGCCCCCGCTTCTCCATCCTCGTCCCCGACGTGGCGGGGAATGTCCTGGGGGCGGGGCTGATGCTGAAGCGGGCGCTGGAGCCGCTGGGCGCCGTGGAGGTGGTGGGTCCGGATCTCGGGCATGGGATCAACCCCATGTACCGGCATGTCGAAGGCATCACGGCCGTTCCCTGTCCCCGTCTGTACCGGCTGCCCGATTTCTGGCGGGAGCGGGGCCGGCTGGCGGCGGCTCTGCGGGGCGAGGTGCTGGTGGCGGTGAAGGCCTACCCGTTCACCCTGCCCCTCGCGGTTCGCCGGGCCCGGACCACGGGCGCCAGGGTGGTGGCGTTCCTTGACGAATGGGACGGCGCGGAGTGGCACGGCCTTTCCGCCGTCCGCCGAATCCGCAACGTGGTCTCGACCCTGACCGACACCGGGAGCGCCTTCGCCCGGGCCTGGTCCGAACGGTGGATCCGGCGGGCCGATGCCGTGGTCGCCACCAGCCAGACTCTGGCCGCTAGGTTTGACGGGGTGGCCATTCCGCAGGGGGTGGACATGGACCTGTTCCGCCGCGCGGCCCCGGAGCGGATCGAGGCGAAGCGTCGCGACCTGGGGCTGGGGTCGGGGCCGGTGGTGGTGTTCGGCGGGGTGGCCCGGCCGCACAAGGGGCTGGACCTGACGCTACGCGCCCTTCTGGCCTGCGGTCATCCCGAGGCCAGGCTGCTGGTGGTGGGCCCGGAGACCGAATACCTGGCCGAGCTTCGGAAGGATCCGGCGGCGGGGCCGCGCGTGGTCGCTACCGGGGCGGTGCCGCAGACCGACATGCCCCTCTGGCTTTCGCTGGGCGACGTTACCGTGCTCGCCCAGCAGGACACGCCGCTGGCCCGCACCCAGGTTCCCTGCAAGGTGTTCGAGGCCATGGCGGTGGGGCTGCCGGTGATCGCCACCGACGTCTCGGATCTGCGCGGGATTCTCGACGGCTGCGGCTGGGTGGTGCCCCCCGGCGACGCCCCGTCCCTGGCCCAGACCCTCGACGCCGTGTTTGGAGATCCGGAGGAGGCCCGGCGACGGGCCGACCTCGCTCGCGAGAACGCCCGGCGACGCTACAGTCTGGAGGCCATGCGGACGGCGTGGGCGGAGGTGGTGGGGCGCGCCGCCCCTCCGGGGCGCGGGGATTTGGGATTGGGGATTAGGGATTAGGGATTGGGGCGATAAAGGACCAGGGACCAGAAACCACAGACAGCATCCGCTTTGAACCCAATCCCCAATCCCCAGTCCCCCATCCCCCGGCCACGGCTCCGCCTCCTCTTCGTCAACCGAATGGCCGCCACCGCCCGCGGGGGCGGGGAGACGTTCGACCTCGAGATGATGCGGCACCTCGATCCGCTGGGGGCGGTGTGCACGCTGCTCACCGGCCGGCCCCTGTGGGGGACGCCGCCGATTGGGCTGGACCTGCCCCGGGTGGAGTATCTGCGCTGTCCCCACGCGGACTGGCTGCGCTGGGACCGGATGCGTGGGGGGTGGCGGCTGCGCTACGCGGAGTTCTGGTGGTTCGAGCGTCGGGCGGCGGCCTGGATCCGGCGGCATGCCGACGCCTTCGACGTGGTTCAGGTCTGCGAACTGCCCACGCTGGTCTATGCGCTGAAGTCCGCCGGGGTGCGGGTGCCGGTGGTGATGCGGGTGACCGCGCCGGATGTCTACGATCCGCACCGGGCCCTGGAGCGGGCCGACGCGGTGGTGGCCAGCGGCACCTCGGTGGCCCGCCTCCGAAGCGGTCCGCGCCCCGATGCCCACGACGTGCCCAACGGGGTGGACGTGGCCAGGTTCCGGGCCGACCGGGCCGAGTCCCGGCGGCGCCTGGGCCTGGCGGAGGATGCCGCAGTCGTGCTGTATGTGGCGCGGTTTCAGACGGTGAAGAACCACGCGGTCCTTCTGGAGGCGTTCGCCGAGGTGACGAAGTCCATCCCCGACACCATCCTCCTTCTGGCGGGAAGCGGACCGCTTCAGGCCGAGACGCGGGCCCGGGCGACGGCGCTGGGTCTGGGCGGTCGGGTCCGGTTTCTGGGCGAGACCCCCTATGAACGCATGCCCGGGGTGTACGCCGCCGCCGATGTGAAGGCGATCTCCAGCGACTACGAGTCGTTCTGCTTCGCCGCCCTCGAGGCCATGGCCTCCGGCCTGCCCCTGGTGGTGACCCGCACCGACTGGGTGCCGCGCCTGGTCGGCGACGGGGAGGGCGGGTTTGTGGTGCCGGTGGGCGACGCCCGGGCCATGGCCGACAAGCTGCTGGCCCTTCTGCGGGATCCGGACCTGAGATCCCGCATGGGCGCCCGCAACGCCGCCCGGGCCAAGGCCGAGCACGGCTGGACGGCCAGTGCGAAGAAGCTGCTGAGCGTGTATGATGCATTGACTCCCCGACCACTTCTCTGAGGCACCGCGCGACATCCTTCCCACTACGTAGATCGTCAATCGTCAATCTTCGGTTTTCCCGCACCCCATATCCCGCATCTCGTATCGCGCATCCCGCATCTCGTATCCCGCATCCCCAATCCCCGCGCCTGCCGGGCGCTCCCCATGTGGCCCCCCCTCTCCGCAACCCTTTCCAGACTCCTGATTGACCGTCGGCACGGGCACCGGCGCGAGGTGCTGCATCTCTGGGCGGAGCGGAACCTGCTGGAGACCATGCCGGTGGAGGCGGTGCGGGGGCATCAGATGGTGCTGCTGGCCGGGCTGCTGAACCATGCCCGCCGGACGGTGCCGCGGGTCCGGGAGATCCTGGGCGGACAACCGGAGATCGAGCCGCAGGATTCCTTCGCCGCCCTGGCCGAGCTTCCCACGGTGGGGCGGGCCGATCTTCAGGAGCATCCCGAGGCCTTTCAGGCCGAAGGGTTCGAGGGGACGGTATGCTCCGATGCCACCGGGGGCTCCACCGGCACGCCCATGTCCTTCCTCGTGGACACGGCGACCCAGCGCGCCCGCGAGGCCTCGCTGTACTGGGGCTACGCGCAGGCGGGCTGGCGGTATGGGGAGAAGATCGCCATGCTCTGGGGCTCGGACCGCGACCTGAAGGGGGCGGCCGGTCTTCGTCGGGCCCTGCGCTGGCGGATCGAGAACCGGCGCTGGTTCAACGCCTTCGACTTCGGCGAGGACCGGATGCGGGCCACCCATCTCGCCCTGAGCCGGTTCCAGCCCCATCTCGTCGTGGCCTACGCGGGTACCCTGTTCGACTATGCCCGGTTCCTGGAGGCCGAGGGCCTGAAGCCCGACTACCCGCGGCATGGGATCGTCTCGTCGGCGGAAGTCCTGACCCCGCCCATGCGGGAGCAGATCGGGCGGGTGTTCCCCCGGCCGGTGACGGACTTCTACGGGAACCGGGAGTTCGGGGCCATCGCGGTGGAATGCCGGGGCTGCGGGCACTGCCGGGTGAACGCGCACGACCTGATTCTGGAGGCGGCGCCGGCCGAGGACGGGGCCGGGGAGGAGGTGTGCGTCACGTACCTGCGGAACCGGGCCATGCCCTTCCTGCGCTATCGGACCGGCGACCTGCTGCGCCCGCCGGACCGGGACGGCCCCTGCCGCTGCGGATGGGACCGGTTCCGGATCGGCGGGGTGCAGGGGCGGTCCTCGGACGTGATCGTCACCGCCGACGGCCATCGGATCCATGGGGAGTATTTCACCCACCTGCTCTACGGCTGCGAAGGGGTCCGGCAGTTTCAGTTCGTGCAGGACGCCCCGGACCGCTACCGCCTGCTTCTGGCCGGCGACCGCGCGGCCTGGAAGGGGACGGGGCAGGAGCGCGAATGGAAGGAGGCCATCCAGGCCAAGGTCGGCCCCGCCGCCTCGGTCGCGGTGGAATGGGTCGACGAGATCCCCAAGTTGCCGTCGGGGAAGTTCAAGTTCACGGTGGCGGCGGCGCCTTCGGCGCGGGGATCCGACTTCGCCCAGGCGCTTCGTCGGACAAGTCTGGGGATTGGGGATTAGGGATTGGGATGGGTGGATGAATGGATGGGTGGATGAATGGATGGGTGGATGCTTCGGGGGTGCCTGGCTCGTTCCAGGAACCCGGGCACGGACTGTCCTCGCTCCGGCTCGTCCCGCCCGTGGCGTATTCGTGTCAACCTAAGCCCATGCGTATGGGGGGTGCTCCCGTTGAATCGCCCCTTCAGGGCTCCAATCTTTTGAGTAACCGGGTTCCTGGGCCTCTCGGCCCAGGCTGGACTGAGTCGCCCCTCCGGGGCTTGGGGCTGAAGCGGCTTGGTGGGGCGCTGCGGAGCCCCGATGGGGCGACTCAGACCAGCCCAGGGCGGAAGCCCTGGGGGCAGGTATTCTATGGGATCAGGAGCCCTGAAGGGGCGATTCAGTCGGGGGGCAAACGCCGCGTTAGGTTGACGCGAATGCGCCCGTGGCAGGACTCACCCTCCCGGGGGACCGCGTGCCCGTACCAGAACCAACTGGGGCCTCGTATTCCTTCCTACTTCGTAGATCGTCAATCGTCAATCTTCGGTTCCCCAATATCTCAATCCCCAATCCCTAGTCCCTAATCCCCTATCCCCGCGATCACATGGCGCCCCCCATGCCCCATTCCCCCTCCACGATCTATGAGACCTTCCCAGCCGTCGCCCTCCGTCGGGATCCGGACTCCCGCTATCCCGACACGGCCCCGTTTCACCCGTCGGAAGCCTACCCGGAGTGGCCGGATGCCGCGGTTGGCCAGGAGCCCAACCCGGTCTATGCCCTCGTCCGCGACGTGCTGGCCGACCTCGGCCTCGACCGCGACCGCTTCGGCACCCCGGACTGGAACCCGTTCGGCGAGTTCATCCGCCCGGGCATGCGGGTGGTGATCAAGCCCAACCTGGTGCTGGACCGCCATCCCAGGGGGGGGGATGTCGCCGGTCTGGTCACCCATGGCTCTGTGCTGCGGCCGGTGCTCGACTACGCGGCGAAGGCGCTGGCCGGGGAGGGGAGGATCCTGATCGCGGATGCGCCGATCCAGACCACGGAGTTCGAGGGCGCGCTCCGGGCCTCCCGGATCGGCGAGGTGGCGGCCTGGGCGGCGGAGGCGCTGGAGGTGCCGGTGGCCGTGGCCGACTTCCGGCAGGTGGTGGCGGAGCGCGAGCCGGCGGGGCATATCGTGGGCTGGCGGGAGCAGCCGGGCGACCCGGCGGGGTACCAGGAGTTCGATCTGGGGGCGGACAGCCTGCTGGCCGGTCTGGCCGACGATGCGGGACGGTTCCGGGTGTCCAACTATCAGGCCCGCGACACCTTGCAGTACCACAACCGGCGGTCGCATCGCTATGTGATGGCCCGGTCGGTCCTGGAGGCGGACGTGGTGCTCAACCTCCCCAAGCTCAAGACCCACTGCAAGGCCGGGGTCACGCTCTCGCTGAAGAACGTCGTGGGCACGGTCGGGCGCAAGCAGTGCCTGGCCCATCATCGCAAGGGCGGGAGCGCCCGGGGCGGCGACGAGTATCCGGGGCGCAGCGGCCTGAAGGCGCTGAGCGAGGTCCTGGAGCGGCGGATCGACGGGCGTCCGGCGGGCGCGGCGCGGACCGGGCTGAGCCTGGCCTACCGGGTGGTGGAGCGGCTCATTCGGATGGCCGGTCAGGACCCGGTGCGCGACGGGGGCTGGCACGGCAACGACACGGTGTGGCGGATGGTCCTGGACCTGGACCGGCTGGTGCTCCATGGCCGTTCCGACGGATCGCTGGCCGACACGCCGCAGCGGACGGTGTTCTCCCTGATCGACGGCATCGTGGCCGGCGAGGGCGAAGGGCCGCTGGAAGCGGACCCCACGCCGGTCGGCGCGGTGGCCGCCGGGTTCGCGCAGGTCCCTCTCGACCGGGCGGTCACCGCGTGGATGGGATTCGACCCGGACCGGATTCCCCTGATGGCGCGAGCGGGGGAGGCGGCCCGGTTCCGCCTGCCCGACCCCGCCGAGGCCCGGGTGGTCTCCGATGGTCAGAGCGTGGTCTCCGTGGCGCAGTGGAGCCGGAGCGGCGATTCCCTGGGCTTCCGCCCCGCCTGGGGATGGCGGGGGCATTGCGAGCGGGGCGGGGCGGGAGGGATGCGGGATTCGTGATTCGTGATGCGGGATCCGACTTCGCTCGGAAGCTTCGTCGGACAAGTTGTGGGATGTGGGATCTGAAATCTCTAATCTGAGATGGGTGCGTTTGCCAGGGGCGCCGGACGGTCCTGTCCCGTTAGGGGCGGGGAGAGCGGCCGGTCGGCAAGGTTTCCCGAAGGATCTCGGCCAGATGCCGGGCCAGGGCGTCCCAGTCGTGGGTGTCGATGAGCGCGTTCCGGGCCCCTTCCGCCATGGCGGCCCGGCGGGGCGGGTCGCGCCACAGCGTGATTGCCGCCGAGGCCAGCGCCTCGGGCTCCTCGGCCAGGTGGACCTGATCCGGATGTTCCAGCGGCAGGCCCTCGGCCCCGATCGGCGTCGAGACCATGGGAACCCCGAGCGCCGCGTACTCCAGGAGCTTGAGCCGCGTTCCCGAGCCCTGACGCAGGGGCGCCACCGCGAGATCGGCCATGGCCACGGCGTCGAGCAGGTCGGACCGGGGCAGGGCGGGACGCCTGAGCACGCCGTCCGCGTCGGCATGCGGATGCCCGGGGCCCAGCAGCAGCAGCCGGGCCTCCGGCAGCGCCTTCCGGACGCGGGGAAACACCTCGCCGGTGAGGATGGCCTCGGCCTCCTCGTTGGGCCGGTAATGCAGGGTGCCATGGAACACCAGCACCGGCACGTCCGGACCGATCCCCCAGGCGTCCCGGGTGGCCCGGCGGCGGGCCCGCGCGGCCGCGCAGTCGGCGAAGGACACCCCGTTGCCCACCACGGAGACGGGGCAGGTCACGCCGGCCTCCCGGAACCGATCGGCGTCCGGGTCGCTGGTGGCGATAACCCGCGCGCAGGCGCTGGCCCACGTCACCTCCGCCTTCCGCAGCCCTTCCGCCTCGGCCGGCCCCACCACGCCTTCGGCGGGCAGGCGGATGAACTCGACGTTGTGGGCGTCGTAGACCACGGGAACCCCCGGTCCCGCCGCCGCCACCGCGTGGGGCAGGAACATGAGGTGCTCGGCCTGGATCAGCGCGGGCCGGACGCGGCGGATAGCCGCCCGCACCATCCAGGCCAGCAGGCGGTCCTGGTCGAAGGCCAGCCCGTGGGCGAGGGTGCGGGCCCGTGCGGGGGACAGGCGGGACCAGGCGGCGAGCTGGGCGCGGCGGAGCGGCCAGCCCGGCCAGCTCCGATAGGCGGTCGGGGCATCTCGGCCCGGGAGGCCGGTCGTCACCGCATCCCATCCGTGGCGGGACAGCCCCTCCGCCAGCTCCCGGATCCGGACCGAGGAGCCCTCCTCGGCCGGATAGAGGCGGTGCCGGGACAGCACCAGGGCCCGGGGCGGGGCGGTCGGGCTCACGCCCGGCTGACCGCGTCGTGGAGCAGGTGGTCGACCTCCGCCGCCGCCCGGTCCCACGAGTAGTGCCGCTCCACGCAGGCCCGTCCGCTGGCCCCCAGGCGCCGCCGGTGCTCGGGGCTGCCCAGCAGGGCCAGCACCTGGCCGGCCATGGTCTCCGCGTCCGGGGCCAGGACATAATCCTCCCCGGCCCGGGCCAGGGGCAGCCCCTCCACGCTGAGCGGACTCGCCACCACCGGCCGGCCCATGGCCATGGCCTCGAGCACCTTGTTCTTGATGCCCGTGCCCGAGCGGAGCGGGCTGACATACACCCAGGCCCGCTCGAACCAGGGGCGCAGGTCCTCGACGAAGCCGGTGACCACGATCCGCTCGTCGCGGCGGGCCAGCTCGTGCAGCTCGTCGGTGGGATAGGCCCCGGCGATGATGAACCGGGCCTCGGGGTGGACGCGGACGATGCCCGGCCACACGTCCCGGGCGAAGTGCAGGGCGGCCCGGTAGTTGGGCGGGTAGCGCATCATGCCCGTGAACAGGATCTCCGGAGTCTCCGCCGGGTCGGTGCCGGTGGCCCCGGGCCGGAAGTAAGTGGTGTCGACGCCGTTGGGGATAATGGTGATCTCGCGGTGCCCAATCCGCTCCCGCACATGGTGGCCGTCCGCCTCCGACACCAGCACCACCCGGTGGAACTTGGGATAGACCCTCCGCTCGTAGCGCCGGTACTTCCGGGTCTCCCACTGGTGGCTGGCCCGGTTCAGCCTCCGCGCCCGCTCGGGCGGTTCGCGCTCGAGGAACAGGGAGATGGAGTCGTTGGCGTTGAGGATGCGTGGGAACGGAAGCCAGCGGGCGTAGGCGGCCATGTGGATCTGGTCGACGTAGACCACGTCGTAGGCCCCGGCGGCCAGCGTCCGCACCAGCTCGCGCATGGCCGGGACGTCGTACTGCACCATGGTGGCGGGCCGGAAGGACAGGCGCTTGCGCAGCCACCCATGCCAGCTCGGCGGAGGGTAGAAGTTGACCTCCACCCGGTGCTCGGCCCCGCACCATCGGGCCATCTCCTGGGTGGCCGCCTCCGGAACCGGCGACTCGTGGAAGCAGGCCAGGTCAATCCGGTGGCCCCGCCGCTGGAGGGCCTTAATCAGGTTGTAGGTCCGGATGGTGGTTCCATCCGCAGGCGGGAACGGGTAGCCGGTGGTGAGGACAAGGATACGCATGGGGGGGAGGAGCAGGCTTGCCGACATAGGGTGGCACAAGCATGCTTCTCCGACAATGGCATTCCCGACTGAATTCGCTCTGGCCACCGCCCGCCGCGCCGGCGTCCTGTCCGGTATCGGCCGCCTGTCCGCCGGCGCCACCCGGATTCTGGCCTACCATGGGGTCATCGAGGGCCCGTGCGAGGGGGTCAACTACGACGCCTTCCATGTGCCGCTCGACCGGTTCGAGGCCCAGATGCGCCATCTGGCCCGCTCCTGCCATGTCCTGCCCCTCGAGGAGATTCCGGGGAGAGGGCGGCCCGGCGGACGGCCCCGGGTGGCCCTGACCTTCGACGACGGGTACGCCAACAACCATGCCCTGGCCGCGCCGATCCTCGACCGTCTGGGGTTCCCCGCCACCTTTTTCATCACTACCGGATTTCTGGACGGGAGCTGCCGTCCCTGGTGGTTCGCCCTGCGCCGCCATCTGCTCGCGCATCCGGAGGTCGGGTTCCCGCCCGGCGCCCCGCCTCCCCAGGACCGCTCGCCGTCCGGGCGGCTGGCCGCCTGGGAACGGGCCCTCCGCCGGACCACCGAGACCCACCGCGTGTACCTGATGGACCGCATGGGGGTGACTCCCGAGCCGCCCGACGACCATGACCGGTTCATGGCCTGGGACGACGTGCGGGCTCTCGCCCGGGCCGGCCACGAGATCGGCGCCCACACCGTCGCCCACCCTTCGCTCAGCCGCGAGGACGCCGACCGGCGCCGGCGCGAGCTCGCCGAGCCCCGGGACCGGATCCGGCGGGAGACGGGCGGCGACGCGACCGCGCTCGCCTATCCCTACGGCTCCGCCGCCCATGTGTCCGACATGGTCCGTCGCGACGCCGAGGCCGCCGGCTACACGCTCGCCGTCACCACCGTCGAAGGTCTGGTCGGGCGGGGGGCGGACCCCCTGTCTCTGCCCCGGCTCAACGTCACCGGCCGCCACCACGGGGCCCGGTTCGAGGCTCTGGTGTCCGGGGCCCGCCTGCTCCGGCGCTGACCCATGCTCTTCAACAGCTACGAGTTCCTGTTCCTGTTCCTGCCCATCTTCGGGCTGGGCTACCTGCTCCTCCGCCGGTCGTCCGCCCTGCCCCTGTGGCTGGTGGCGGCGAGCTACCTCTTCTACGGATGGTGGGACTGGCGGTTCTGCGGGCTCCTCGCCGCGTCCACCGCGGTCGACTTCCTCACCGGCCGCGAGGCGGGCCGTCCCGGCGCCTCGCCCCGCCGGCGCCGGACCGCCGTCGTGATCTCCTGCGTCTCCAACCTGGGGCTGCTCGGGTTCTTCAAGTACTTCGACCTGGCCGCCGCCACCGTCAACCGCGTGGCCGCCTGGACCGGGGCCGACCACCCTCTGCTGCCCCTGCTCGGGATCACCCTCCCCGTGGGCATCTCCTTCTACACCTTCCAGAGCATGAGCTACACCATCGACATCTACCTCGGGGCGGCCCGCCCGGCCCGGCGCTTCCGGGACTTCGCCGCCTATGTGGCCCTGTTCCCCCAGCTCGTGGCCGGGCCCATCGTGCGCTACCGCGAGCTGGCCGACCAGCTCCACACCCGCACCCACTCCTGGGCCAAGGCCGCGCTGGGCATGAACTTCCTCGTGCTGGGTCTGGCCAAGAAGGTGGTGCTGGCCGACGCCGCCGCCACCCTGGTGCCCCTCGCCTTCGGCCCGGACGCGAGCGGCGCCCTCGCCGCCTGGACCGGGCTGGTCGCCTACAGCGTGCAGATCTATTTCGACTTCAGCGGCTACTCCGACATGGCGGTCGGCCTCGGGCTCCTGATCGGGTTCCAGTTCCCCCAGAACTTCGACTCCCCCTATCGGGCCGTCTCCATCACCGATTTCTGGCGCCGCTGGCACATGTCGCTCTCGGCCTGGCTGCGCGACTACCTCTACATCCCCCTCGGCGGCAACCGCAAGGGGCCGGGCCGCACCTACGTCAACCTGTTCCTCACCATGCTGCTGGGCGGCCTCTGGCACGGGGCCCAATGGACGTTCGTGGTCTGGGGGGGCATCCACGGCCTGCTGCTCGCCGCCGAGCGGAGGATGGGCCGGCGCGGGCTGCTCGCCGCCGCCCCGAAGCCCGTGCAGATCGCGGCCACCTTCCTCCTGGTGACCCTGGCCTGGGTGCCCTTCCGGGCCGACTCCATGAGCCACGCCCTCGCCATCTTCGCCTCGCTGTTCGGCGCCGATGGATGGGGCGCGCTCCCGGCGGGCCCGTGGTTCGCCGTTCCCCTCCTCGCCCTCGCCCTCGGCCTGACCTGGGCCTGCCCCAACACCTGGCGCATCCGCTGGACCTTCCCCTGGTGGTACGCCCTCCTCCTCGCCGCCCTCTTCGGCTTCTGCGTCCTCGTCATCCTCGTCAACACCAGCTCCCCCTTCCTCTACTTCCAGTTCTGACCTTCCAACGAACCCAATCCCCAATCCCCAATCCCGCGCCCGCAGGGCGCCCCCCCCATGCCCCCCTCCCAGCCCATCGTCCTCGTCACCTGCCTCGGCCTGGTCTGGGCCGGTCTGGGCATCACCGACTGGGCCTACCGCTTCGCCCGCTTCCGCTGGCACGAAACCCTGGTCCCGGCCTGGGACCGCGGCGAGGGCGGCCTTCGCGACGTCACGGTCGAGCTTCCGCTCCGCCGGGGCGGGGATCTCTCCCGTCTGCTCGGTCCGGCCGGAGACCCGTTCGCCGAGGACCGGCCGCCCGGGTCCTTGCACTGGGACGCCCGGGGCAATCTGAACCGTCCCCGGCCCGAGGCGAGGTCGCCGGCGGTCGTGGTCGCGGGGGACAGCTTCATGCGGTACGGCGTCAGTCACGACCACACCCTGGCCGCCGCCCTCGAGGATCGGCTCGGGGTGCCGGTGCGGAACGTGGCCCGGGCCGGCGAAGGGCCGCTGGCCTCCGCCTATCGGTTCCTGCGCAGCCCGGACGCCGCCCCCGCCCTGCTGGTCTTCGGGTTTGTCGAGCGTCAGATCCCGGACGGGTTCCGGGCCGGTCCCCGGATCGGGGGCCATGCCCTCGCCCCGGCCGCCCTGGGGGCGGTTCTTCCCGAGACCTCGGTGTGGACCTGGTTCGGCCGGGCCCAGTGGGCCCGGGTCGGGCGTCGGCTCGACCCGTCCTCCGACGCCGAGGCGATCGAGGGCCGCCCCGGGTTCCCGGAGGGGCCCATGCTGTTCCTCGCCCAGACCGTGCGTGCCCTCGAGCCGTCCGTGGACCCGCGTGACCTCGACCTCGTGGCGCGGCAGATCGCCCGGCTCGCCGAAGCCTGCGCGCGGCGCGACATCCGGATGCTCGTCCTGCTGATTCCCGACAAGGCCCGGGTCTATCCGCACCAGGTGCTCGCCGAGGGCGCGGCCCTGGCGCCGTCGGCGCTGGACGGGCTGGAAATCCGCCTCCGGGAGCGGAAGGTGGAGACCATGAACCTGCTCCCCGCGTTCCAGGCCCTGGCGGAGCAGGGCGAGCGGCTCTACTGGCGCGACGACACCCACTGGAACGACCGCGGCATCGCCCACGCCGCCGACCGCATCCAATCGCTCCTCGTCTCCCCATGACCGTCACCGACACCCTAGTCTCCACCCGCTCCCGGAACCAGCTCCTGGCCGGTCTCCTGGTCGCGGTGTGGCTGGGGATCCTGGGGACGGACTGGTGGTTCCGGTTCGCGCACTACCGGTGGCACGAGCGGGTGCTGATCTCGCGGACCGATCCCGCCCGACGCGAGGACCGCACCTGGGAGGTGGCCCCCTCCCGGGGCGGGGATCTGTCCTTGCTGCTGGCCGACCGTTCCGTGGCGGCGCGGTTCGAGGAGCCGCGCCCCGGCGGCGTCGACGCCCGTGATCGCTGGGGCTACCGAAACCTGCCCTCGCCCGAAGGCCGTTGGCCCCGCGTGGTCGTCACCGGTGATAGCTACATGTTCACCGGCCCGACCGTGGAGCACACCGTGGCCGCCACGCTGGCCGAGGCTCTGGATACGCCGGTCTACAATGCGGCCCTGGCCGGACGGGGCTACCTGAGCCCGCTGTACCGGGTGCTGGAGGATGCCCGGTTCCGGTCCGACCCGCCCGACGTGCTGGTGTGGGGATTCGTGGACCGGGACTTCAACGGGATCCAGACCGAGGGCCTGCGGGCATTCCTGCGGCGGTGGGAGGCCGAGGCGGATGGTGCGGAACCCCGAAGGCGGTGGATCGAGCCCGGAAGCCTGAGCCCCGCGGCCCTGGCCGAGTCCCTGCCCAACACCTCGGTCTGGGCGCAGCGGGCCCGTCGCCACTGGGCCTCCGTCCAGGTCCGGGCCCCCCGCGTGGATGCGGCCCCCGACGGGCCGGCCCGGGCCCCGGCCGGCGATGTGCTGGTGTCCCGGCCCGGTCCGCCCGGGGCGCCGGACTTCCTGCTCGTGCGCGATTCGGCCGACATGATGGCCCTCCCGCCGGAGGCGTTCGAACCGGATCGGGCGCTCACCGCCCTCCGGGAACTCGACGCCGCGCTGACCGAGCGGGGCGTGCGGCTGGTGGTGGTGCTGGTCCCCGACAAGGGCCGGGTGCATCCGGACCGCGTGCCCATGGGAGGGCGGGAGGCCCACCCGTCTCCCTTCGCCTGGCTGGCCCCGAGACTGACGGAGGCCGGGGTGGCCACGGTCTGGCTGGAGCCCGCGTTCCGCGAGCGGGCCGCTCACGGAGAGATGCTGTATTGGCGGGACGACACCCACTGGAATCTCCACGGCGTCGAGGTAGCCGCCCAAGCCGTCGCCGACGCCATCCGTGCCGACGCCGCTGCCGATCCCGGCACGCCCCCGTAGTCCGCTGTCTGTGACAGCGGACCGCGCAACCG
>PXDE01000608.1 GCA_003566475.1 PVC group bacterium
GGATCCGGCCTCGCACGGGCACGGGCTGGAAGCGCCGTGCCACGTCGGGGACATCCTGTTGACGAGCGATGGCTGGTGGGAGAAGGCGTGCTTTGACGTCTCTGAGCCGTGAATCTCGGGTCTGATGCGGGGCCAGACGCCTGGTCGATGGCGAGCCAAGGCGGTGTCGCACGGGATGAGGAGACGATGCGGACGGATGGGCTTGGAGAGTAGGCGGTGAACGCCAGGCCTTGGTTGACCCATGCCACCGCAGTCCAGGACCGGAGGCCCGTCGGCCGGGCGCCAACCCCATGGACTGCGGGGGCAGAGTCCCGTCTGCGGGACGGCGACCCCGCCTTGGCTTCCGCCCGTCTCCGTCAGCCGACGCCGGGACAGGCCGGAGGCGGGGTGTGGGCCCGCGTGCCCGCCGAGGGTCCCCCTCCGCCCTGCCCCGGCGTGGCCGGGGACCAGCCAAAGCGGTGGCGCACACAGGAACCAGGCCTCGCGTCCGAACCCGCCGACAGGTCTGGATACGGTGCCAGGCCCGTGCCACCGCAGTCCATAGAGCCCCTGCGCTCCGCCACCTGGCCGCAGTCTTCAGGGGCCGGGAGGCCAACGGTCAGGTGCGACATCCGGGCGTCCAGGCCTTGGACGGCGGGGCGGAATGCGCTGGACTTTCCGGGGCGGCGTTTCGAGCATGGCGCCATGCCTGCCCATCCGGTTTCCACCTCGAAGGTCCGCGCCACGCAGGCCCGGGGCGCGGGCGGAAGGCTGACCCGTCTGCCCGCGGTGCTGGCCCTGGGGATCTCGTGTCAGATCGCCCAGATCCTGCTGCTGCGGGAGCTGCTGATGGTGTTCCATGGCAACGAGCTGTCCATCGGCGTGATCCTGGCCGCGTGGATGGTGTGGACGGGGGCGGGAAGCGCCCTGGGATCGCGGGTGGCGGGCCGGTCGCGGAATCCTGTCGTCCCTCTGGCGGCCACGGCGGCCGGCGTCCTGGTCCTGCTTCCGCTGACCCTGGCGGCGGTGCGCGGGCTGCGGGGCGCGTTCGACGTCGTGCCCGGCGCCTATCTCTCGGTGTCGGACATGGCCCTGTCCTGCCTGGTGGCGATGGCCCCGCTCTGTCTCCTTCTGGGCGCGCAGTTCGTGCTGCTGGCCCGGCTGTGGCGGAATCGGGAGGGGCCCGAGGACACCTCCGGGGCGGGCCGCACCTACATCGGCGAGGCGGCGGGCAACGTGGTCGGCGGGGTGCTGTTCACCTTCGTGCTGGTGCATGCGCTGGACACCTTCCGCACGGCGGCGCTGGCCGGGCTGCTGATGCCCCTGGCCCTGTTCCTCCTGTGGCGGGCCGATCCGGCGGCCCGGGCGGGCGCGCGGCGCGCGGTCCCCGCGCTGCTGGGCGCGGCGGTGGCGGCGGGCGTGCTGGCGCTGCCCTGGCTGGGGCGGGTCGATGCGTGGTCGCACCGACTTCAGTTCCGCCTGGCCGCCCCGGACCACGAGCTGCTCGAGGTCCGGGCCTCGCGGCACGGAACCCTGGCCGCGCTGCGGCATGAGGACCAGATCGCCTTCTTTCAGAGCGGGCACCTGCTGTTCAGCGCGGCCGGGCCGGGGGCCGCCGACGCGGCCCGGGAGGAGCACGAGGCGGCGGTGTTCGCGCATCTGGCCCTGGTCCAGCATCCCGCCCCCGGGCGGGTGCTGCTGATCGGGGGCGGCCTGCGGGGCACGCTCCGCGAGATCCTCCGGCATCCGGTGCGGCATGTGGACTATGTCGAGCTCGACGAGGAGCTGGTGGGGCTGGCCCGACGCCATCTGGGCCCGGACGCCCTGGCTCCGCTCGACGATCCCCGGGTGCGGATGGTCCACACCGACGGCCGCCTGTTCGTGAAGGCGACGGAGGACCGCTACGATCTGGTGCTGGTCGATGTGCCCGATCCGGCCACCGCCGTCCTGAACCGGTTCTACACCCAGGAGTTCTACCGGGAGGTCCGCACGCGGCTGGCCCCGGGCGGCGTGCTGGCCACCGGCGTGGTCTCGACGGCGGGCCTGCGCGGGACGGCCGTGGCCAACCGCAACGCGACGGTGTTCCACACCCTCCGGGCCGAGTTCGCGGAGGTGCTGCCGGTGGGCCAGCGGTTCATGTTCCTCTTCGCCTCCGACGTTCCAGGGCAGATCTCGGCCGACCCGGCGGAGCTGCGGGTCCGGTTTGGCGCCCGGGAGATCGACTCCCCCGCGTTCTCGGCGGGCCATTTCGACCTGCTGCTCGAGGACGGGCCGCTGCGCCGGCTCAACTGGGTGATCCGCCACCACGGACGTCGGGCCGACGCCCATGTCCGTTCCCCAGCCTCCGGGCCCCTGTTTCCGCCGCCGGTCGCGGAGATCGCGGCGGCCGAGCCCGGGCTGCCTCCGGTGGCCCGGCGGACCTTCATCAACACGGATTTCCGTCCGGTGGGGTATTTCCACACCCTGGTGTTCTGGAACGTCCTCACCCGGGCCGGCCATGGCCGGGCCTTCGCCTGGATTTTGCGGGTCGAGCCCTGGTGGATCGTCCCTCCGTCGGTCCTGGCGGTGGCGGTGACGCTGGCCCTCCGGCGGGTCGGGCGGCGGACGGGAGGGCGTCCGGATCTGCGGTTCGCAGTGCTTCTGGCCGTCGCCACCACCGGGCTCTCGACCATGGCCCTCCAGGTGGCCCTGCTCTTCGCGTTCCAGAGCGTCTATGGGTTCGTGTTCGAGATGGTGGGCCTGATCGTGGCCATGTTCATGGCCGGGCTTGCGCTGGGCACGTTCGTGGTCCACCGTGCGGTGGCCCGCAAAGCGGATCCGCGTCGGCTGGCCTGCGTCCAGCTTCTGGTGGCCGGGTTCGCCGGAGGGCTGGCGGTGGCGCTGCCGCAGGCGGCCGGAGCGGAGTCGCCGACAACCGTGTTCGCGCTGTTCTCGGCGATGACCTTCGGCGCGGGGCTGCTCAACGGGGCGGACTTCCCGCTGGCGGCGGCGTGCGCGCAGGCTCTGGACCGGCGGCCTTCGCGGGCGGTCGGCGCCGTGTACGGCGTCGAGCTGTTCGGGGCCTCGGCCGGGGCGCTGGCGGCGAGTGTGGTGGTGGCCCCGGTCCTGGGGATCGTAGCCTGCTGCCTGCTGGCCTGCATCGCCAACGGCGTGGCGTTCGTGGCGCTGGCGGCGACCGGGAGGACATGATGGTGGAACCGCGACAGGACGGAGCCTGGACGGACCGGCGACGGTTTCTTCAGGCGGCGGCGGGCGGGGCCTGCGCCCTCGGCGTGGCCGCCCTGGCCGCCGGGCCGGCCCCGGCCCGGGGTCAGTTGGCCGAGAAGGGCCTCATCCGCCGCCGCCGCTCGCCCTGGTTCTCCGACCTCGGCGGGGGGGCGCTGCGCTGCGAGCTGTGCCCGCGCCAGTGCCGCCTGGCCCCCGGACAGCGGGGGCCCTGCCGGGTCCGCGAGAAC
>PXDE01000573.1 GCA_003566475.1 PVC group bacterium
GCCCCATGCCCGAGGGGGCGGAGGCGTGCCACAGCAATTCGAGGTTGCGGTCGAGCACCCACAGCCGCAGGCCGTCGGCGCCTTCCTTCACCACGAACTCCTCGGGCGTGGCCCCGCCGGACAGGTTGAGCGGGGTGTCCACCTGATCGCCCAGCTTCGTGCAATCGGGCAGATCCCGGACCGCCTTCGAGACCTGCAGCTCGCCGGTGCGGCCGTCGGCGATCCAGAGGGTGTCTTTGGCCTGGCCGAAGATGTCGCAATGGCCGTCCTCGCGGGGGGCGGTGGCGATGCAGCTCTTGGCCGGGGGCAGGTTGGCCTTCCAGATGGTCCGGTTGTCGAGATCCCGCAGCTCGTAGGTGCAATCGTCCACCGGCTCGGCGTAGCGGAACAGGAGCTGGGGCGGCCCGCCGGCCCGGGCGAACGGGCCGCACTTCATGTTGTGGACGGCCACCGAGGCGCCCAGGTCGACCTCCTGCTCCACCACCGGTGCAGGAACCTGAGCACGCAGCACGGCCAGCTCGTCGGCCTCCTTCCCCTTCCGGATGGAGAAGGCCTGCACGGCCCGGACCGGGGCGGAAAGCTGGAGATCGGTGATGAAGGCCGTGCAGTTGGCGCGGAGACCCGCCTGACCCGAGGCGTAGGCGTAGTCGCTCAGGTCCAGCACCGGCCGACCGTCCACGAAGCCCTCGAACCGGGCCCCCCGGATCCGGAGGTCGAGCCGGTACGGCGTGAACACGTCGAGGTCGAGGGTGCGCCGGGCCAGCTCCAGCCAGGTGTCGTCCTCGCGGCGGAACAGCACCACCTGGTTGGGGTATTCCAGCGCGAAGAAGTAGTAGCGCCGCAGATCCACCATCCGGGCCACCAGGCCGATCCAGGGGCGCACGAAGGTGTTGTTGTCGGAGCCGTAGCCGGTGGTGGGCTCCTCGAAGGCCACCTCGGCGGAAAGGTCGAGGTCGTCCGGCGGATCCTCGCGGGTGACCAGCGCGGCGTCGTACCAGAGGGTCCAGTTGGTCTTCCAGACCTCGGGCGGCGTGCGCTTCTCGAAGCAGAAATGCAGGGCCCGGCGGCCATGGAAGAACGTATCCACCTTGATCTTGCTCGACACCCACTTCCAGATGAGGGGCGTCTCCCAGTCGGCCTCGAACAGCCGGTCGTTCTCGGGGCAGGGATCGAGCACGCAGTTCACCATGCCGTCCAGCTTGGCGGCATCGAGGGGGGCGCGGAGGGACCAGACGGAGGCGGGGGAGGAGGGCATGGGAGGTCTCAGGGTTCAGGGTTCAGGGGCGTCCAAGGCCTGGACGAAACCGTCCAAGGTCTGGACGGCGGGTCACGCGCCGGCCTGGCGGACGGCGCGGACCTCGAGGTCGGCGTAGTCGGCCACCAGGGGGGCCATCTGGCGGAAGCCGATGCGGCCGCCGCCCAGGCGGGGGCCGAAGGTCTCGCCGTCGTCGTACCAGGCGAAGATGGGGAGGTCGTGGATGCTGAGGGCGATCCGGGGGCCGCACTTGACCACCTTCATCCGGTAGGGCTCAGTGACGTCCTCGGGGTTGCCGATGGGGTCGCCGCCCTGGCAGACCAGATGGAACCCGTGGCTCTTGCGGAGGTTGCAGGTGCGGAAGTACCGCTCGTCCGGATTCTTTCGGCGGAAGTAGGACAGGTGGTAGGCGTTGATGTCGCCGCTGTGGTACTGGCGATACTGGCCGGCCCGGGGGGCCAGGGAGGGGTCGAACAGGTCCTCGCCGTTCCGCCCGGCGGCGGCGATCCAGAACATGGCCAGGCCGGGATCCTGGAGGGGGCGGAACGTCCAGGTCACCTGGATATCGGCCGGGAACACCTCCGGGCACCAGAACAGGTAGTTGGCGGCCTGGCCCTTCGCGGGGTCCATGGCATTGGACAGGCGCATGCCGGTTCCGGGGAACTCGAGAGTGGGCTGGCCTTCGGCCACAAAGGCCTCGACATCCGAGGGGGAGGCCAGGGGGTTGCGGTACAGGAGGTCTCCGGGCACGAACCGGGGCGGCAGCTTGGCGAAGGGAATCAGGTCTGACATGCCTCCACTCTATCCCAGTCCCCGGGCGCTGTCCTCCCGAAGGGACCGGAATGCTTCCCGAATTGTCGCAATCCGTGAACGGACCTCGGGTCGGGAAACCGGCTCGACACCGGGGCGGGGCGGGGTACAGTGTGGAGGCTGGACCGTAGCCAAGGCGACCATGGTTCGTTGAATCGCGTTCACCAGACCGTCCCGACAGGCCCCGAAGGCCTTATCCCCACTTCACCCGGCGGGCCGCGCCCGCCTTCTCCGGTCGGGCCCGGCGTGGTCCAGATCCCCCGCATGACAGAACTCCTTATTCACTTCGACAGCCCCCGCCAGGTCCAGGACGTGGCCGGCCGCAGCGCGGAACGGCTGCCCTGGCTCGGCGATTCGCTGGGGGTGGCCCTGACCTCCCGCGACACCTGGCTGAAGATCGAGGGCGAGGAGGCGGCGGTGGCCCGGGCCAAGGACTTCTTCGACCGCCTGCAGGTGGCCTCCCGGGACGGGCTGGCCCTGCGGCGGTCGCAGATCGACTACGCCCTGAAGGCGTTTCTGGACGGCCGTCTCGATGACCTCAACGCTCTGCACGCGGCCCGGATCCTGGTGGGGAACGGCAAACCGGCCGTCTACCCGCAGACCTTCGGCCAGGCCGCCTACGTGGACGCCATCCGGCGGCATACCTGCACGTTCGGGGTGGGGCCGGCGGGCACGGGCAAGACCTACCTGGCCATGGCCCTGGCCGTATCCGCCCTGGTCCAGAACGAGGTGAGCCGCATCATCCTCACCCGTCCCGCGCTGGAGGCCGGGGAGGCGCTGGGCTTCCTGCCCGGCGACGTGCTCCAGAAGATCCTCCCCTACATCCGCCCCCTTCACGACGCCCTCTACGACATGCTCGAGGCGGAGGAGGCCCGCCGCTACATGGACAAGGGGATCATCGAGATCGCCCCCCTGGCCTACATGCGGGGCCGGACCCTCAGCCGGTGCTTCGTGGTGCTCGACGAGGCCCAGAACACCACCCGCGAGCAGATGCTGATGCTGCTGACCCGACTGGGGCAGGAATCGAAATGCGTGGTGACGGGCGACCTGACCCAGATCGACCTGCCCTCCGCGAAGACGTCCGGTCTGACCGAGGCCCTGCGGGTGCTGGAGGGGGTGAACGGCATCGCCATCCACCGGCTGGAGTCGGCGGACGTGGTGCGCCACGAGCTGGTGCAGCGGATCATCGAGGCCTACGCCCGGGGCCGCAACGGCGCGGAGGACCGTCCATGAGCGACACCCTTTCCAAGGCGCGGACATCCCGCCACCGCGAACACGGGCGGAACCGCAAGCGCGTGGCCCGGGGTCAGACGTTCCGGCGGGCGCTGGGCCGCCTCGGGGTGGCGGCCGGCCTCGTGGTGGCGACCCTCGCCCTCCACGCCCTGGGGCCGGACACGGCCACGGTGGAGCTGGCCCCCGGCCAGCGGGCGCCCTACGCGGTGAACGCGGCGGTGGATTTCGTGTGCGCGGACTTCCGGGCCACGGAGGAGAAGCGGGCGGAGCTTCAGCGGGCGGTGGCCCCGGTGTTCTCGGTGCGCACCCGCGAGCTGGAGCGGGCGCAGCGGGCCCTGGACCGGCTCCTGGACCAGGTGGAGGCCGTCCGGGAGGCCGGCCCGGAGCGGGCGGACGAGGCCCGGGAGGCGCTGGCGGCCAGCCTGGCCATGTTCGAGGCGCCGGTGCAGGCCGAGGAACTCCTGGCGTCGCTGCCCGCGGAGGATTTCGACGGCTTCCGCGAGCGGCTTCAGGAGGCGTTCCGGGCCGTGTGGAACCAGGGGGTCATGTCGGAGACCGACCGGGACACGCGCTTCCGGGGTCAGGCGTCCCGCGACGAGATCACCCTGCTGGGGCCGGGCGACACCCGTCGTCCGCTGGTGCTCTCGCGCCTGCTTCTGCCCAGCGAGGCGGCCACCGAGGTGGCGGCCCGGCTGCAGACCGGGGAGGCCCCGCCCGGCCAGGCCCGGGTGCTCGCCCGCCTCATGGGCATCTGGATGGCCCCCAGCCTGGTCTACGAGCCGTCCCTGACCGAACAGGCCCGGCAGGAGGCGGCTCGGCATGTTCCCACCGTCCAGCAGCGGGTGCGGGCCCAGGAGACCATCGTGGACAAGGGGGAGATCGTCACCCCCCAGATCCTGGAGAAGCTGCGGGCCCACCAGCAGCGGCTGGGCGAGCTGGAGTCGCCGGTGGACCGTCTGCTCGACCGGGCGGGCGGGGCGGGCATTCTCGGCCTGCTGCTGGTCTCCATGGGCATCGGCCTGGCTCTGACCGCCCCCGAGGCGGTGCGCAGCGTCCGCCCGCTGCTGATGCTGGCCACCATCAGCCTCGTCACCCTGATCGCGTGCCAGGGGGTCGTGTACCTGGCCTTTCTCGATCCGGCCTGGGCGCGGGTGATGGCCCAGATCCTCCCCATGCCGGTGGCCGCGCTCCTGGCCACCGTGCTGGCCGGCCCCGTGGCCGGGCTGTTCACCGGGTTCTGGACGTCGGCCGCCGCGTCGGTGCTGGCCGGCAACCACCTGGGGGTGCTGGTGCTGGGCACGGTGCAGACGTCGGTGGCGGTGGCGGCCACCCGGTCGGTGCAGCAGCGCTCCCGCCTGGTGCGGTCGGGGTCGGCCATCGCGCTGGCCTCCATCCTCACCACCCTCGCCCTGGCCGCGCTGGACCGCACCGACCTCACTCTGGCCGCCACCCAGAGCCTGGCCGCGGTGGGCCTGGCCATCGCCTGTCCGGTGGCCATCATGGTGCTGCTGCCGCTGTTCGAGCTGGCCTTCGGGGTGACCACCGACCTCCGGTTCCTGGAGCTTTCCGACCTCAGCCATCCCCTGCTCCAGCGGCTGGCCCTGGAGGCCCCCGGCACCTATCACCACAGCCTGATGGTGGCCAACCTCGCCCAGAGCGCGGCCCAGGCCATCGGGGCCAACGACCTGCACGTCCGGGTCTGCGCCTACTTCCACGACATCGGCAAGCTGGCCAAACCCGAGTATTTCGTGGAGAATCTGAGCCATGGCGACAACCCGCACGACACGCTGAGCCCGCATATGAGCGCGCTCATCATCATCGCCCACGTCAAGGAGGGCCTGGCCATGGCCCGCAGCGCCAAGCTGCCCCGGCCCATCCACGACGCCATCCGGCAGCACCATGGGACCAGCCTTATCGCCTATTTCTACCACCGGGCCGGCAAGCAGGTGGAGGCGGGCGGCGACCGCCGCACCGTGAGCCCGGCCGACTTCCGGTACGACGGGCCCCGGCCCCAGACCCGCGAGATGGGCATCCTGCTCCTCGCGGACTCCCTGGAGGCGGCCTCCCGGGCCATGGCCAAGCCCACGGCGGGCCGGATCCAGCAGCTCGTGGACCAGATCGTGGCCGAGAAGATCGCCGACGGACAGCTTGACGACTGCAATCTCACCTTCCGTGACGTGGCCGCCATCAAGCGCTCGATGCTGTTCAACCTCACCAACATCCTCCATGCCCGAGTCCCCTACCCCACCGATGAATCCGGACCTCTCCAACCTCCAGAGCCGATACCGGCTCCGCTCCCCGAGTCTGAGGCGGCTGACGCGCTGGCTCGCGCGACGGGTTGAGGCGGCCTGCGCCGTGCCCCTTCCCCCCGCCCTGTCCCTGGTCTGCATGGATGACGCGCTCATCGGCGAGGCCCACGCGGCCTGGCTGGGCCGGGGCGAGCCCACCGACGTGCTGAGCTTCCGCTATCCCGCCCCCCCGGGCGGGGAGGAGGCCGGCGAGGTGCTGGTGAATGTGCAGCGGGCGGTCCAGGAGGGCGTCCGTCGGGGGGACGGACCCGACCGCGAGCTCGCCCTGTACATCGTCCACGGGCTTCATCACCTCGCCGGCGCCGACGACGACACCCCGGCCCGCCGGCGGGCCATGCTCCGGCAGGAGGAGCGCTGGCTCGACCAGGCCGCCCGCGCCCCGGTGTGGGACCGGATCCTGGAGCCGGCCGGCGGGTCATGATCCCGGAGTGCATCCCCCCCTTTCTGCTCGCCGGCGCCCTGCTGGCCGGCGCGACGCTGGCCGCCCTCGCCCACCTCAGCTTCGCCTTCACCGGCGAGGCCGGCGAACGCCGCCTGGCCGAGAAGTACCCGTGGGCGCAGCGGTTCCTGGGCTCCGACCACCGGCTCTGGCCCCGGCTGCGCCATCTGAGCGCCCTGCTTCGCATCGCCCTGGCCGCGGCCGCGCTACTGGCCGCCGCCCGGGGCTTCGACCTCCTCTGGCCCCATTCGCCGCGGCGGCTCGTCGGCTCGGTCCTGGTCACCGCCATCGTGGCCGCCCCCCTGGCCCTGGACATCCTGCCCCGGACCATCGCCGAAGGCTTCGCCGACCGGATCAGCGCGGCCCTGCTCCCCCTGGTCGGCCTGGCCGCGCGCCCGGTGACGTTCCTGCTCTGGCCGCTCATCCGGATCGAGGCCGCGCTCGAACGGCGGCTGCAAAGGCGCTCGGATGAGGACGACCGGCCCTCCGCCGAGGAGGAGATCCGGTCGCTGGTCAACGCGTCCGGCCCCGATCTCGAGCCGGGGGAGCGCGAGCTCATCCACAGCGCCCTCTCCTTCGCCGACACCGTGGCCCGGGAGATCATGACCCCCCGCGTGCGGGTGACCGCGCTCGAGGACGACCTCACGGTGACGGACGCCATCGAGGCCGTCCGCGAGGAGCCGCACTCTCGGTTCCCGGTGTATCGCCGCACCATCGACGACGTGGCCGGGTTCGTGCATGTGAAGGATCTGCTCCGGGCCCTCCACGGGGGCCGGAGCGGGGACGCGCTGGGGGGGATGGTCAACCGGGTTCCCTTCGTGCCCGAGACCATGCCCATCCCCGGCCTGCTCAACCTGCTCAAGGCGGAGCAGGCCCACCTGGCCGTGGTGGTGGACGAGTACGGGGGCACGGCCGGGATCGTCACCATGGAGGACATCGTCGAGGAGCTGCTGGGGGAGATCCAGGACGAGTACGACGCCGAACAGGTGCCGCTGCACCGGCTGTCCGACGGCACCACCGTGCTCGACGCCCGGTTCCTGGTGGCCGACGCCAACGAGATGCTGGGGCTGGCCATTCCCGAGGGCGAGGACTACGACTCCCTCGGCGGCTACATCGTCCAGCAGCTCGGCCACATCCCCGGCCCCGGCGAATCCGTCCGCCTGCCCGACTGCGAGCTGGTGGTGCAGAGCGGAAACGAGCGCCGCATCCAGACTGTCCGCATCATCCGACCCGAGCCCGTAGGCCAGGAGGAAGGCGGAAGACGGAAGGCGGAAAACCTGAAACGGGAAACCTGAAACGGGAAACCTGAAACCTGAAGACGGAAACTGGAAACCTGAACCCTGAACACTGACCCCACCCATGCCCCAATCCCTTCCCCGCCGGCTCCGCAACTACTTCACCATCGGGGTGCTGCTGGTCACCCCGCTGGTGGCCACCGCCCTGGTGGTGGAATGGATGCTGAACGTCATCGAACGCAACGCGCTCCTCCGCTTCCTGGCCTCGCAGATCGGGCGCCTCCTCCCCTTCCTTCCCGAGCGGCGGAGCACGGAGCTGATGCTGGTGGGACTGGCCCTGCTGATCGTGATCCTGGCCCTGGTGCTTCTCGGCATGTTCGTGCGCAACATCGTGGGCCGCCGCCTGGTGCGCTGGGCCGAGCGGGTGTTCGGAAGAATCCCCTTCATCAACCGGATCTACCTGTTCATCCGCCAGGTCTCCGAGGCCCTGTTCGCGCAGGGGCAGCGGGTGTTCAAGGAGGTGGTCCTGATCCCCTACCCCCGGGCCGGCCTCTACACCATCGCGTTTGTCACCGGACGGCCGGCCGACGAGATCCGGAACCCGCTCGCGGCCAGCGGCATCCCCGACGAGTTCGTCTGCCTGTTCATCCCCACCACGCCCAACCCCACCTCGGGGTTCATGATCGTCGCCCCGCGGAAGGATCTGCTGCCCCTGCGGCTCACCGTCACCGAGGCCATGCGGCTGGTGGTGTCCGGAGGCGCGGCCCCCACGGATGGCCCTCCCGGCACCAATCTCATCTTCCTCGACCGGCTCGACGCCTGGTTCCAGGATCTGCCCCCGGCCGAGTCGGCCAAGCCGACCGAGCCGACCCCGCCCCCGTGATCGCCCGCACCTTTGCCCTCGCCCTGCGCACCTACCCCTTCCGCGAGACCTCGAGGATCGCGGAATGGCTGACCCCCGGCCACGGTCGCATCACCACCCTGCTCAAGGGCGCCCACCGGCCCCGGAGCATCTTCTTCGGCGAGCCCGGGCTCTACGGGACCTCGGAACTGCTGTTCTACACCTCCGACCGCGACCGCCTGCTCATCGCCCGGGAATGCTCGGCCGAGAAGGAGCGCCCGGCCCTGCGCACCGACTGGCGGGCCTGCGCGGTCGCGGGCTACCTGGCCGACCTCGCCCTCCGCATCGTGCCCCCGCACCACCCCGACCCCGGGCTGTTCGGGTTCTTCGACGCCGCGTTCGACCGCCTGGCCGAGGGCCGGGTGTCCGAGCCCCTCCTGTTCTGGCTGGAGTTCCGCCTGCTGCGGCGTCTGGGGCTGGCCCCGCACCTTCATGCCTGCGCCGGCTGCGGCGTCCCGGCCGGCGGGGCCGCCGATCCGGGCTGGCGCTTCTCGGCCACCCGCGGGGGGCTGCTCTGCCCGGGCTGCTCCCCCGCCGAGACCTCCGACACCCGCCCCGCCGCCCGCGACGTGCTGGCCATGCTGCGGAGCTGGGAATCCCCCGGACATCCCGACGCGGTGGCCCGCCTGGTCGTCGAACCGCCCCAGCGGGCCGCCCTCCGCGGCTGGCTCGGCGATTTCCTGGCCTACCACCTCGATCTTCCTCCCGCCTCCCGCCAGGCCGCGCTGCGGTCGCTCGCCTACCGGACGGCCGCATGACGCTGGGGCCGCAGCCTCGGACTTAGCGGCCGAGCAGCCCGGCCGGGATGGCCATGAGGACCATCAGGGCGGGCAGGTACAGGAGCGAGGCCCGCATGGCCCGGCGGGCCCGGGCTTGGCTGTGGTCTCGGGCGAAGCCGATGAATTCCCACACGAACCACAGCCCCAGGGCGCCCGCCCCCCAGATGTAGAACGGCGCCACCAGCCGGAACGCCACGGGCATGAGCGACGTGGCCACCAGCAGCAGGGTGGTGAACAGAGCATGGGCGGCCACCCGGCGCCCGGTGGGGTCGACCACGGACAGCATCACCATCCCGCCCCGCGCATAGTCCTCGCGGCAGAGCCAGGCGATGGCGAAGAAATGCGGATGCTGCCAGAAGTAGAGGATGGCGAAAAGCAGGAGGGCCCCCGGCTCGACCTCCCCGGTGGCCGCCACCCAGCCAGTGAGCGGAGGCAGGGCCCCCGGAATGGCCCCCACCGAGGTGTTCAGCCAGGTGAGGCGCTTCATGGGGGTGTAGACCAGCACGTAGAGAAACGCCGTGGCCAGCACGATGAACGCGGCCAGCAGGTTGGCCGCGACCACCAGGATGGTCACCCCCAGCGCGACCAGGGCCAGCCCGAAGAAGAGCACCTGCTCCGGCTGAAGCCGTCCCGAGGGGATGGCCCGGCCCCGGGTCCGCCACATCACCGCGTCGGTGTCGCGCTCGAGGAAGTTGTTGAGCGCGGCCGACCCGCCGGCGGCCAGGCCCGTGCCCAGAAGCACCCAGAGCAGGTTGATCCAGTCCGGATGCCGGAGCGCCCCCAGGTAGTAGCCGAGGGCGCAGGTCATGACCACCATGGTCACGATGCGGGGCTTGGTGACTTCGACCAGGCTGCGGAGAAGCTGGGGGCGGGCTGAACTCATGTCGGTTCGGTCTCGAAGGGGGCGGGCGGGACGGCGAGGTGGAGCGCGTACAAGGCTACGCCAAGCAGGAGGGCGGCGGCAAGCTGATGCAGCGAGGCGAGGGCGATGGGCATGGCCAGGACCAGGGTCAGCACCCCGAGCAAGAACTGGATGCCGACCACACCGCCCAGCGCGAGCAGGGCGCCCCGGAACCGCCCCCGGGGCAGGCCGAGGGCCGTGAAGACCAGGACCACGGCGACCAGGAGGATGACCGCCCCCAGCCAGCGGTGGACGAACTGCACGGTGGTGGGATCGTCGTGGAGGCTGATCCACACCCCCTGGGCGAACATGCCCGGGTGCCACCACCGGCCGTCCATCCGGGGCCAGGTGTTGTGCATGTACCCGGCCCGGAGCCCGGCCACGAATGCGCCGTAGAGGATCTGCAGCCAGCACAGGCCCAGGAACAGCAGCAACCGGATGCGCCAGCGCGGGGCCTCGGCGGGAAGCGCCTCGGGCCGGAGCCGCGTCCGGAACCGCTGCCAGGCCAGATAGCTGAACAGAACCAGGGCCAGGCTGAGATGCGCGGCCAGGCGGTAGTGGCTGACCTCGGGAACATCCACCAGACCGCTGTCCACCATGTACCAGCCCAGGATCCCCTGCGCGGCCACCATCAGAAAGGCCAGAGATCCCACGGTGGCCTGACGGGAGGAAAGCCGCCGGGTCAATCCCAGCCCCACCAGCGGCACCAGGGCGGCCAGCCCCACCACCCGCGCCAGCACGCGATGCGCGTACTCCCAGTAGTAGATGAACTTGAACTCGCCCAGCGACATGCCCCGGGTGCGGAGCTGGTATTCCGGATAGGCCCGATACTGGTCGAAGGCCGCCTCCCAGGCCTCGGCGGACAGCGGTGGCAGCCAGCCCAGGATGGCCTCCCATTCCACCATGCTCAGTCCGGAGCCGGTGAGCCGGGTCAGGCCCCCCACCACCAGGGTGGCCAGGGTCAGGACGATCAGCGCGTCCATCCAGCGGGCGAATCCGCGGGGGCTCAGGGCGTTCCGGACGGTTCCCGCCTCCAGCGAGGCGAGGGAGGTGGATTCGGCGGTGAGGGTGGATGGCATGGGGGCGGGGGAAGGTTGAATTGTGGATTGTGGATTGTGGATTGCCGAATGCTCCGGTTCCCCCGTGCGGAAGCGGGCCGTGACGGGGCGGGATCGGGGATGGCGCAGGCAGGATAGCACGGAATGAGCCGACAAGAAGCCTTCACCGTACGCACGAACGCCCCCAAGTCCAGCGCGGTCCAACCGGAATCCGTGTTCATCCCCTCCCCCGGAGGGGTGCCCGAAGGGCGGGGTGGGTTGGGTGTGCATCCGTGGTTCTCCCTCTGCGGACCTCCGTAACCTCTGTGACCTCTGTGGTTCGTTTGGTTGCGCCCGGTAGCTGCGCTAAGTCCATTCGCGGCCAAGTCCCCCTATGGCCCGGCCCCGACCAGGTGGCCGACGGTGCGGGCGAGGCCCCAGACCACCTCGGCCATCACGGGGTAGTCGAGGCGGTCCCAGGTGTCGCTCAGCTCGTGGTAATGGTCGTGCCGGAGCCACGCGGTGTCGGTGACGGTGAAGGCAGGGATGCCGACCTGCCAGAAGGCCCAGTCGTCGGACCAGGCCACGGACCGGTGCACGGCGGGAATGGCGGCGGTGCGGACGGTGATCGCCCCGCGCTCCTGGAAGACCGCCGCGACCTCGCGGGCGAAATGGCGGGAGCGGCGGTTGGACAGGAAGGCCACGTAGTCGGGGCGGTCGACGAGGCCGGTCACCAGCCCGGTCCCCGGGATCCGCTTGGTCCGGACCTGGGGCGAGTAGCAGCCGATGAGGTCCATGGAGATCATGCCGATCACCTCGGTGTCCGGCTCGGCGGCGAGGGCGCGGGCGTAGACCAGGCTGCCCATGGCCTCGGTGCGGAAGAACGGCGGCTCCTCGTTGACGAAGGCCACCAGCCGGAGGGTGCGCCGGAACTCGGTCTCCGCGAGGTGCTCGGCGATGGCCAGCAGGCCGGCCACCGCGCTGGCGTTGTCGTTGGCCCCGGGCGTGCCCAGCCGCTGGGGCTGGGGCGGCCCGGCCGCCCGCCAGTTCGGGGTGGCCACCTTCGAGTCGTAGTGGCCACCGACCACCAGCACCTCGTTCGGCCGCTCCGTCCCCCGCCGCGACGCCTCGATGTTCCACACCCTCGTCTCCCCGGTGTGGAACGGCGCCCCCTCGGGAATCCCGACCGGAAGCCGACGCACGTCGTAGCCCAGGGCGTGGAACCGCGCCTCGATCCAGGCGGCGGCCGCCTCCAGCGCCTCGGGCCGGTAGGGGTGCCGCTCGCCGATGGTCTCCGAAAGGTGACGCACATCGTCGCGTAACTGATCGGCCAGGCCCATGGGAGCGGGGAGGTTCCCGTCGCCGGGACGGGGGTGGAACACCCGCGACCCGCTCTGCACGAACAGGCAGACCCCTCCGACGAGGACCACAGCCGCCGCAAGCGGCACCAGGAAACGGCGGAGGCGGGTTCGTGGTTTCCGGGGAGGACGGGAAGCCGACATGGGGAGCATCCTGCCACATTTCCTCGGATTTCGGAACCACGATGCATGGACCCGTGGGTCAACCTGAATCCCTGATCGTGAACGACTGGACGTAGCCCGACCTCGGTCCAGCCGCCTCCCCGGCGCCGGCGATCCCGTACCGCCAGCCCCCGAACCCGTCCCGGACGGCGATCTGACGGCCCAGACGGTCGTAGGCGGTGGGGATGGATGGGTGGATGAATGGATGGGTGGATGAATGGATGGGTGGATGGATGGAGCCAGCCCCAGCCCCCATGGCGCTCCCACCCGCATCGAGGTGCCTGCAAACCAGATGCCCGATCGGGCATCTGGATTGACGCGATATTCTCAAAACTCCCAGTGATTCCGCCTTTTCAGGGGAACCTCTCCGAGGGAACCCGGCGTGCGGTCCCGCAAACTAGATGTCCGATCGGGCATCTGGTTTGTCGGAAGCCCTTCGGGAACCCCGGGCACCTTTAGGGAGGCGCACGCGAAGGGGTCAGGCTGTAATGTTTGCAGAGTTCTGCAAACATTACAGCCTGACCCCTTCACCCCCAGCAGGCCCGCGATGGCCTTAGAAACCGAAAACGACCCAAAAAGCGTCTCTAGCCAGGGTTACGGACTCCGAGTCCGGAATCATATCGTTGGCGGCCATCAACTCAGCGAGGGCAGCCCCCGCCCCGCAGGCCAGAGCCAGCAACGGCCGTCACCGCTGATCGGGCCGCTGACCAGTGGAAAGTGGGGTCCGGGGAGGCTGCCAGACACCCGACGTACGGTCATGGCGGGGGACGGTTCCCGACGTCTGGTGGAGCACCGGCTAGCCAGAGAAGGCCATAGAAGTAGTTACGATTGTCAAAGCTCCGCCATCGACGATTAAGCAGCGTGAACACTCGCCAGTCGTATCCTGTCCCCGGTTCAACAACCGCTTCGCCGATTCTCAGCAGCTCCTTGACCAAGACCTCAATTACGGGGTCATCCCCATCCTTGAGCGCGAAGAGCAGATCAGTTGAAGCACCCTGATCCCCATCTCTGATGCGTCTGAGCAAGCTCTCAAGCGCCAGACGCTCTTCCTCAGCATGCTCGTCCTCTCTCGCTGCTACACCTTCCTCCAGCTTCTCCTGCACCCGACGGCCAATCTCCGCAGAACGGTCTGCCTCCGTCACCAGCTTGAGGACAAGAAGCACCCAGCCGAGCATGCCGAATGCACGCCACGCCCACCGCTTCATGGCCGGTTCCCCTCCCTCCAAGTGTCCACCTGGACAAGATCGGGCGTTACGGGCTCGGACAAATGCAAGTTGCTCCCATTCAACTCACGATCCTCCACGAAAGGGTGTTCTCAGCCCTTGAGGCAGGCGTATCGGCCTCGGAACGGTCATGTAACCCGCTGTTCCCGACTCGCGCATAATGTGGCTCGACCACGCCCCCCGCACAAGCCAGGAACAGAGACCCAGATCCGCACGCAGGCCGTGCCCGGTCCCCTCTGATCGCAGGCATTCCCGGCCAGACACGGGCACTCCGCCCGCAGCAGCCGGAATGCTACGGGGCGTCCCGTTCACGGGCCTCCATCAGTCGAAGGAGTTCCCGCAGCCATTCCCTGGCCTCCTCCCGGGTCTCCGGGGGGGCCGGCGGGGGGACCATCATGGTGAGCCGACGCTCCACCTCCGTGATGTCCTGCCCCCACAACACGCAGCGGGGCGATCCGCGGTTGCAGTACAGCGCGGTCAGCCTCAGCCACTCCTCCTCCACCTCGCCGCGAAGTTCGGCGGCCCTCTCTCCGCCGAGCACCTTCCCGTGCTCGGCCAGCAGCCGGAGGGCCCGCGGGTGGACATGCATCTGCCGATAGAGGCCCACGACACGCTCGATCCGATCCGCGTCGGGCCGGGGCCGCGGAGGTTCCGCCGGGACTCCCTCCCGCCGCCAGCGGTCCACCAGCGCCTCCGTCCTCCGCAGGACAGCCTCGTCGCCGAACACCCAGCTCTTGGCGGCGTGGCTGGCGGCCTCTTCGGGACGGCCCGAGAGCGCTGCCTGCTCCGCGACCTTGAGCCAGACACCCGCGCTCGCCGAATGCGTCCAGCCGGGCATGTCTACTCCTCGGCGTCCGCGCGTTCGGCGAGAACCCGCCTGCGGGCTCTGTGTGTCCATGCGTACACGGCCCTGCACACTACCCCATGGGCAAAGGGGGTCAAACGGGCAGAGGGGGCGGAGCCGAAGCTCCTGCTCGTACCCCCGCAGTTCGGCGACTTCCGCCCCCCACCCATCCAGGGCAACCTTCGTGACCTCGGCCGCACCGCCTGTCGATCATGACGAGCCGGCGCGGGC
>PXDE01000052.1 GCA_003566475.1 PVC group bacterium
GGGGCATTCTCGGGCGCGGCCAAACGCTTGGCGCGTTCGGCTACGGGGCGGCAGCACGGTCTTTTCCTATGGCTCTGGATGGCGAGGGGTCAGGCCTTTACCCTTTCCATCCGACCCCCATCAGGCGCTGGATACGGTGGAAAACGTGCGGGGTGGCAAGGGTAAAGGCCTGACCCCATCGCCGCCCCGTCCTCGAACCGCCCAAAGGAAAAGTCCGTGGGGGCGGCAGCCCGCCGATGCGGTTTGGCCTTCCCACCGGGCGTGGGCCTGTGCCACCTTCGCCGGATGCAGCCGGACGAGATCGCACGCATTCACGAGGAGGCGCTGGCCGAGGCGCGGGAGGCGGATTCCGCCGATGCCCTGGAGGCGGTGCGCCTGAAGTACCTGAGCCGGAAGGGGCTGGTCCAGGACATCATGGCCTCGCTCAAGACGGCCGCCCCGGCCGACCGGCCGGCCATCGGCCAGGCCGCCAACCGGCTGCGGGCCGAACTTCTGGACGCGGTCAACCGTCGCCGCGAGAAGCTGGCCGAGGCGGCCGAGACGTCGGGCCCGGCCTTCGACATCACCCTTCCCGGCCGCTGGCCGGGGCTGGGCTCGATCCATCCCGTGTCCGGCATGATCGCCCAGTGCGCGGACATCTTCCGGTCCATGGGCTTCACCGTGGCCGACGGCCCGGACATCGAGACCGCGTTCCACAACTTCGACGCCCTCAACCACCCGCCCGGCCACCCCGCCCGCGATCCCCGCGACACCTTCTACCTCGAGGACGGCACGCTCCTGCGCACCCATACCTCGCCGGTCCAGGTGCGCTACATGCAGGCCCACCCTCCCCCGGTGCGGATCATCGCCCCCGGCCGGACCTACCGGCGCGACACCCCCGACGCCACCCACAGCTCGAACTTCCATCAGATCGAGGGCCTGTACGTGGCCGACCGGGTGTCCCTGGCCGACCTCAAGGGCGACCTGACCTACTTCGCCAGCCAGCTCCTGGGGGCCCGGGTCCAGGTGCGGTTCCGTCCCCACTTCTTCCCGTTCACCGAGCCCAGCGTGGAGGTGGACTTCTCGTGCCACGTCTGCGGAGGCCAGGGCTGCCGGGTGTGCAAGCAGAGCGGATGGATCGAGATCGGCGGGGCGGGGATGGTGGATCCCAATGTCTACACGGCGGTGGGCTACGACCCCGAGGCGGTCACCGGCTACGCCTTCGGCCTGGGCGTCGAGCGCATGGCCATGATCTTCCACGGGATTCCCGATATCCGGCTGCTGTACGAGAATGACGTGCGGTTTCTGGCTCAATTCTGACGGTGGGCTCAGGCTGGCGAGGCTTCGCCCGGTGGGTGGGGCGGCACGCGGTGCGGAGATAGCGCACCTTGGTTGGATGGAGCGGATCAAGCGGTCCGAAGCCTCGCCTAGGCCCGCCGCAGACGGCGGGCGGGAAGTGGTTAGGGGTTCCACTTCCGAAGGCGGGGATCGAACGGGAAGGCGGCGGGCTGGCCGATGCGGATCCGGCTGAAGGCGGACGCCCGATGGCGGGCCTGGACGATTCGCCAGGCGCGGAGCTTCAGGAGAACACCCCGTGCTCAAGGCGGCCCAGGAGATCCTCCACCTCACGGGCCCCGACCTCGCTTCGAGCGAAGTCGAGAGGGGGCTGGCCGTCCAACGCCTTCAAGGGGGTCCGGAACCATCGCCTCGCCGCATCCACCTCCCCCAGGACATCCACCGCGCGGTCGAAGAGCGCCCCCAGCCGGAACACCCGCTCCGACTCCACCGGCTGAAGCCGGCCTTCCTTTCGACGCCGGGCCAACGTGCGGGGCGCGATCCGGGCGACTTCCGCCAGTCGGGCGCACGGCGTGTCCATAGCCTGGCTCAGCCGGTCCAAGGCGCGGATCGGAAGCCCCCGTTCCAGGCGCGCGATGGCGGAGCGCGTGTCCGCCACATAGACGCCAAGCGACTCCCCCAGCCTGCGGCGGTCGTCTGCTGATGTTTTCGGCATGTCAATCCTTCATTGCCAAATTGCATGTCACCGTACGCCTTATGGCTGCAACCATCAACGTTGGTCTCCCTTCACCGCAGCGGCCAGAGGGATGCGGCAGCGGGCCATGGCCTCGATCCGTTCCTTCAACCTGAGTCGGTTCCTCATGAGGAGAATTGCGACGACGGGAGCAATGAGGCCTTCCCAGTTGATGGGATTGGCTGCCATTGCCGCTAGGACGGCCATGATGCAGAGAGTGCGCCAGAAACGAGCCGTGGATCCGACGAGAATTCGCTCGGGAAGAATAAGCACGAACACGAGCCCCGCTCCCGCCGCCAACTGGAGCCAAACCGGGCGGACGTCGGGCCCGTAGAGGTCCCCGAGCGGTCCCCATCCCGTGAATCCCACGACGAGCCCCGCAGACAGGATCGCCACGCCCCGAGCCAGTGCGACGGGCTCAACCATGTTGACCAATTTGGGCATACGAAATGGTACCACAAGCCGCGGCCCTTGCGCACCACGTGATCAGCCCGCAGGAAGGGGGCCGGCCACGACCAGGCGCATTCGGGCCGGAGCCAGGGTTTAGGGATCAGTGGCAGGGAAGGCCGCTGAACCGAAGGGATCAGCCGGATAGGGGGGTGAGACAGGCGGCGCCGATGCGGGGTGCGGGTTCTCTGGGTCGGCTTCCCCATCGCCCTGTAGCGACCGCTCGACTGAGTCTTCGAAGGAGAGCGGTATCTTCGCACGTACGACCAATGCCTCCCCCTCGTCGTCCCCTCCCTCGGCCCCGGCCCGGAGCCGTTCTCCCTCCCGCATAGCGGGACTCGGTCGAACGGCCGCCTGCCTGCGCCGGGCATCGGCAGGCAGGCCACAAGGGGGAGGCCCGGGCGCGGCGCTCGCCCAACGCCCTGCAGCGGAGCCGCGCAGGGTGTCCCGAACCTCTTTCGTGCCCTTCGTGACTTTCCGCCTGCGCTCTATAGCGCGGAGCGCGACGGAGGGTGGTTCTCCCCTCTCCCGCCTTTGCGCTTCCCTCCCGGCGGCGGGTTGTGCCACCTTCGCCGGATGCACGCTGCACCCCTTTCCCCGCGAACGGAGACCGCGCCATGAAGCTGCCCCTGAGCTGGCTCAAGGCCTATGTGGATTTCGACGACACGCCGGAAGGTCTGCGGTCGAAGCTGACCTTCTCCGGCCTCGAGGTGGAGGCGGTGGAGACGATTGGCGCCGACCTGCCCGGCGTGGTGGTGGGCGAAGTCCGGGCGGTGGCCCCCCACCCCAACGCCGACCGCCTGCGCCTGTGCACGGTGTGGGACGGGGCGGCCGAGCATCCGGTGGTGTGCGGCGCCCCCAACGTCGAGACGGGCGGCAGATACCCCTTCGCCCCGGTGGGGACCGAACTGCCGGGCGGACTCAGGATCAAGAAGGCCAGGATCCGCGGCGAGATGTCCCTGGGCATGCTCTGCGCCGAGGACGAGCTGGGGCTGGGCGAGGGGCACGAGGGGCTCTACGTGCTCGACGCCGCCCTGGACGCCGGTACCCCCATCTCCGAGGTGCTGGGTCCGCCCGAGGTGGTGTTCGAGATCGAGGTGACCCCCAACCGCCCGGACTGCCTGAGCATGCTCGGCATCGCCCGCGAGGTGGCGGCGCTCTACGGGAAGCCGCTGAAGGCGCCCGCCACCGATCTCCGCGCGTCGGCGGGCCCGGTGGCGGATCTGGCCCGGGTGGAGGTGGAAGCCCCCGACCTGTGTCCCCGCTACATCGCCCGGGTCATCGAAGGGGTGGCCGCCGGGCCCAGCCCGGACTGGATGCAGCGGCGGCTGACCCTGGCCGGCGTGCGGCCGATCAACAACCTGGTGGACATCACCAACTACGTGATGCTGGAGCTGGGGCAGCCTCTGCACGCGTTCGACCTGGACCGTCTGGCCGGCCCGGCCATCATCGTCCGCCGGGCCCGTCCCGCCGAGACCATGGCCACCCTGGACGGGCAGACGCGGGAGCTGAGCCCCGACATGCTGGTGATCGCGGACGCGGAGCGTCCGGTGGCGGTGGCGGGGGTGATGGGCGGCGCGGACAGCGAGATCGCCGACACCACCACCCGGGTGCTGCTGGAGAGCGCGACCTTCCATGCCGAGTCCATCCGCGCCACCTCGCGGGCGCTCCGGCTGAGCACCGAGTCGTCCTACCGGTTCGAGCGAGGGGTGGACCGCGAGACGGCGGAGGCGGCCAGCCGCCGGGCCGCCGCCCTCATGGTGGACCTGGCCGGCGGCCGGCTGGCCGAGGGCAGCCTCGACGCGCAGGCCCCGGCCCCCGCCCCCCGCACCCTGACCCTCCGCGTCCAGAAGGCCCGCGATCTGACCGGCATGGACATCTCCGCCGCCGAGATCCAGGACATCTTCCGGCGGCTGGAACTGCGGGTGGACCGGGCGGATGACGCGTCGTGCACGGTGACCGTGCCCGCGTTCCGGAGCGATCTCGAGCGCGAGGTGGATCTGATCGAGGAGGTGGCCCGCATCCATGGGCTGGACCAGGTGCCCAGCCCGCCACCCGAGGTGCGGGTGGTGCCCGACGCCGACGACCGCCCGTTCTGGCACCGGGTGAAGCTCCGCGAGGCGCTGTGCGGGCTCGGGTTCCGGGAGATCATGAACTACAGCCTGCTGTCCGAGCGGCTGCTGGCCGACACCGCCGAGGGTGGCCGGGAGGACTGGGCGGCGCTGCCCAATCCGATCAGCCAGGACCAGTCCATCCTGCGCCCGTCGCTGCGGCCGCAGATGATCGAGTCGCTGGGCCGCAACCAGGCCTACCAGAACCGGGAGGCGGCGCTGTTCGAGCTGGGCCGGGTGTTCCGGCGCGACGGCGGCGGCGCGGCGGAGACGGAGCGCCTGGCCATCGGCCTCATGGGACGCCGGGTGCCCGAGGATCCGGGCGAGGCGTTCCTGGCCATCAAGGGCGTCTGGGAGCGGCTGGCCTCGCATCTGCATGTGGAGGGGTGGTCGGTCGAGCCCCTGGGCGCGGATCCGGCCTGGCGGGCGGGCCATGCGGCCCGGATCGTCGGCGGCGGCGGCGCGGAGGTCGGACGGCTGGGGCTGGTCCACCCCAAGGTGGCGCGGGCGTGGCGGATCCTGGGGCCGCTGCCCGTGGCCGAGCTCGAGGTGGCGCCGCTGCTGGAGCGGGCGTTCGGGTCGCCCATGTACCGTCCGTTCTCGACCTTCCCCGGGGTGGAGCGCGACGTGGCCCTGGTGGTGGCGGAGTCCGTGCGGCACGCCGACGTCCTGGCCGCCATCGCCGAGGCGGCCCCTCCGGAGTTGTCGGGCGTGGATCTTTTTGATATCTATCGGGGCGTGGAGATCGGTAACGGCCGCAAGAGCCTGGCCTACGCCCTCTGGTACCGGTCGCCCGACCGGAGCCTGACCGACGACGAGACCAACCGCATGCACGACCGGGTGAAATCGGTTCTGCGCCAGCGGCTCGACGCGGAGATCCGGGAGGATTGACCGGACCGGATGGACGGGGACGGGCTCCTTGAAACAGGTGGCGACATGAGCCTTGTCGTGGTAGATTGGGTCGGATGAGTCGGGCGGTCCGGCCAGCGTTCCGCCGGAGTTCCGTCCTGTGATCTTTGGAAGCTGAAGGTTCAGTCCCGCCGCGAGGCGGGATCCAAAAATCGCCCTGCCTTGTTCGAGCAAGAGCCGAGCGTCTCCCACCCGATTGCGAAAAGCAGGGGGGCTTGGAGTCCTTCCTCCGGGGCCATGCCGAATGTCGGACGGCCCCCGGTTGAAGGCAGAGCTCCCACCTATGTCCATAGCGGCATGGAGACAGTGCTCCCAGACGGCAAAGGCGGGGTTTTTTGTTGGACTTGTTCAAGGACAGCCTAGGCGAGGCGAAGGCGGCCGGCCACCGGCCGCTGGCCATCCGCATGCGACCTCGGACCCTCGACGAGGTGGCGGGCCAGGACTCCATCCTGGGCCCGGGAAAGCTGCTGCGCCGGGCCATCGAGGCCGACCGCCTGACCAGCCTCGTCCTCTACGGCCCCCCCGGCTGCGGCAAGACCACCCTGGCCGAGGTTATCGCCCATCAGACCGGACGCCGGTTCGTCCGCACCAGCGGGGTGCTGGCCAATGTGGCCATCCTGCGGGGCATCCTCCAGGAAGCGGCCCGCGTGCACCAGGCCGAGGGACGGGACACCCTGCTTTTCATCGACGAGATCCACCGGTTCAGCAAGAGCCAGCAGGACACGCTGCTCCCCTATCTCGAGGAGGGGTGGGCCATCCTCATCGGGGCCACCACCCACAACCCGTTCTACTTCGTCAACAGCCCCCTGCTCTCGCGCTCCCAGGTGTTCCAGCTCGACCCCCTGTCCGAGGCCGCCATGGGCACGCTGCTGGACCGGGCCCTGACCCATCCCGAGGGATTCGCGGACCGGAAGGTGGCGCTTGATCCCGCCGCCCGGGTCCACCTGGCCAGGGTCTGCGAGGGCGACGCCCGCCGCGCCCTCAACGCCCTGGAGATCGCGGTGCTCACCACGCCGCCTGGGGAGGACGGGATGGTGCGGGTGAATCTGGAGGCGGCGGCGGAGTCGATTCAGACCAAGCCGGTGCGCTACGACCACGACGAGGACGAGCACTACGACACCATCTCCGCCTTCATCAAGAGCGTGCGGGGCTCGGACCCCGACGCGGCCATCTACTGGCTGGCCAAGATGATCGAAGCGGGGGAGGATCCGAGGTTCCTGGCCCGGCGGCTGGTGATCCTGGCCGCCGAGGACATCGGCAACGCCGACCCCCGGGGGCTGAGCGTGGCCGTGGCCGCCTTCCATGGGGTGGAGCTGGTGGGCATGCCCGAAGCCCGCATCCTGCTCGCCCAGGCCACCACCTATCTGGCCTGCGCCCCCAAGAGCAACGCCTCGTACCTGGCCGTGGACGCCGCGCTGGACGACATCCGCACCGGTCGGGTCCAGCCCGTGCCCCGCCACCTCCGGGACAGCAGCCACAAGGCGGCGGCCAGGGCCTTCGGCCACCAAGGCTACCAGTACGCCCACGATGCGCCCGGACATACCGTGGACCAGGTGTACCTGGAGATCCCCAGGACCTACTACGAACCCACCGACCAGGGCTACGAGCAGACCATCCGCCAGCGCCTGGCCTGGTTCCGGGAGCGCCGGGCCGAGCAGGCGCGGGAACGGGAGGGGGAGCGCAATGAGGGATAGAGCGGTCAGGAGGCAGGGTGTCGTGACGGCCACTGGACCGTCGGGTTCGGCCGGAGCGATGGGTGAGACTTTGACCGGTGTGGGTTGTGGGATGTGGGTTCGGGGAAACCGAAGATTGACGATTGACGATTTGCGAAGTGGAAAGGAAGCGATGGTCCCCATCGGCCTCGTTCCCCATACGTCCCCTGCGTCCCATCCGTCCCATGATCTGTGCCCCGCCTTCCCCGGAGCCCCCGCGTGACCGCCCCATCCAAGGCCGCCATGCGTGCGGAGGCCCAGCGGCGGATCCGCAGCCTTTCCGCCAAGGCGCGGGCCGAGGCCTCGGCCCGGATCTGCGGCCACCTCCGCCGCTGGCTGGAGGCGTTGCGGCCGGAACCCCTGGCCGCCTTCCATCCGCTGGCGACCGAACCCGACATCCGTCCGCTGTTCGTGACCTGGATGGAGCAGGCGGCGCGGATCCTCCTCCCCGGATTCGATGAGGGCGCATGGGGCTGGCGCGAGGCCGACCTTGGGGAGGGATGGCAACCGGGGTACCAGGGGCTGCCGTCCCCGGTGCGCTCCGCGCCAGCCAACCCCGCATCCGTCCAGGCGGTGCTGGTCCCCGGTCTTGCCTTCGACCGCCTCGGAACCCGGCTGGGCCGGGGAGGAGGCGTATACGACCGGCTCCTCGCAGGCGTGTCCGCCCCGAAAATCGCTGTCGCCTTTCACGTCCAACTCATGGACGATCCCCTGCCCCGTGAACCCCACGATGTCCGAATGGATCAAGTCCTCACCGAATACGGATGGCTAGACCCCGCAGGTCTGACCCCGCATGGAAACCTGAAGGCTGAAATCTGAAACCTGAAGGCTTAAACCTGAAACCTGAAGACCGAGACCTGAACCCTGAACCCTGAACCCATCCGTCCCCGCCCCGGGGGGACGGAAGGAGCTAAACACCATGCATGTCGCCGACTGGCTGGCCTCCGCGATGGGGCTGGTGGGCGTGGCCACGGGCTACGTCATCTGCTTCATGATCATGCGGTATCGCGGCGAGATGATCGAGCGCGACCGCGAAGGCATCCTGCGCGAGGCCGAACTCCGGGCCGAGGGCATCGTCCGCGAGGCCGAAGTCCAGGCCCGCGACCACCTCCTGAAAGCCCGCGAGGAGTTCGACCAGCGAACCACCGAACGACGGCAGGTCCTGGAATCCATCGAGGAGCGCCTCAAGACCCGCGAGGACAACCTCGACAAGAAGATCGCCATGCTCGACCGCAAGGAGCAGATGGTGGACCACAAGCTGCTCCGGCTCGAGGAGCAGGAGGCGGCCCTGAAGGAGCAGGAGCGGACCCTGGCCGAGGTGACGGCCCGCCGACGGGAGCAGACCCTGCGGATCAGCCAGATGACCCGGGACGAGGCCCGGTCGCTGCTGCTCGACGAACTGCGGGAGGAGCTGGCCCAGGAGGAGGGGCTGATCATCCGGAAGGCCCAGGAGGAGGCGCGGCGGGAGGCGGAGACGGAGGCCCGCAAGGTCGTCACCCTGGCCATCGAGCGTTACGCCGCCGACCAGACCGGCCAGGTCACGGCCAGCGCGGTGAGCCTGCCCACCGACGACATGAAAGGCCGCATCATCGGCCGCGACGGCCGCAACATCAAGACCTTCGAGGCGGCGACGGGCGTGAACCTGGTCATCGACGACACCCCCTCGACGGTCACGGTGTCGAGCTTCGACCCGGTGCGCCGGGAGGTGGCGCGGATCGCCCTGGAGCGGCTGGTGGCCGACGGACGGATCCACCCGTCTCAGATCGAGGAGATGGTGGAGACCGTCCGGGCCGAGCTGGATCAGACCATGCTCGACGCGGCCCAGGAGGCCGTGAACCGGACCGGCCTTCAGGGCGTGGATCCGGAGCTCATGCCCATCCTGGGGCGGCTCCGGTTCCGTCACAGCTACGGCCAGAACATCCTTCAGCACAGCGTGGAGATGGCGCACCTCATGGGCATGATGGCCGCCGAGCTCGGCCTGGATCCGGCCCTCGCCAAGCGGGTCGGGCTGTTCCACGACATCGGCAAGGCGGTGGATCACGAGGTCGAGGGGGGCCACGCCCTGATCGGAGCCGATATCCTCAAACGGCACGGGGAGCGTCCGGAGGTGGTCAACGCGGTGGCCTCGCACCACCGGGATGTCCCGGCCGAGACCCCCTACGCCCATCTGTGCGTCGCCGCCGACGCCATCACCGCCTCGCGCCCGGGGGCGCGGGCCGAAACCACCGACATCTATCTGAAGCGCCTGGAGAAGCTCGAGGAGATCGCCAACGGGTTCCCCGGGGTGGGCAAGAGCTACGCCCTGCAGGCGGGCCGGGAGATCCGGGTGTTCGTGGAGCCGGGACAGGTCACCGACGAGGAAGGCATGACCCTGGCCCGGCAGATCGCCAAGCGGATCGAGAGCGAGCTCGACTACCCGGGGCAGATCAAGGTCACCCTCATCCGCGAAACCCGGTGCGTGGAATATGCCCGCTGATCCTCTGCCCGTCCTGATGTCGGGCGACATCGTGGGAGCGCCGGGCCGGGCCGCCTTCGCCCGCGCCGCCGCCGCCTGGCGGGCCGACGGCCGGGCCCAGGTGGTGCTGGCCAACGCCGAGAACGCGGCGGGGGGGCGCGGCCCCACCCCGGAGATCCTCGACGAGATCCTCGCCGCCGGCGCCGACGCCCTCACCCTGGGCGACCACACCTGGGACCAGAAGGAGCTGGCCGGGAGCCTGGCCCGGTTCGACCGGGTGGCCCGGCCGGCCAACTTCCCGCCCGGCGCGGCCGGACAGGGTTACGCGGTCGTCCCCACCCCGGCCGGCCCTCTGGCCGTGGTCAGCCTGATCGGGCGGGTGTTCATGCCGCCCAACGACTGCCCGTTCCAGGCCATGGACCGGCTGCTGGCCGGGCCGCTGGCCGAGGTGCGGATGATCATGGTGGACATCCATGCCGAGGCCACGTCGGAGAAGGAGGCCCTGGGGTATTTCCTCGACGGGCGGGTCACCGCCGTGGTCGGCACCCACACCCATGTCCAGACGGCGGACGCCCAGATCCTTCCCGGCGGCACCGCCTACCTCACCGACCTCGGGATGACCGGCCCCGCCCGCTCCATTCTCGGCCGCGAGATCGCCCCCATCGTGGCCCGGTTCCAGGACGGCATGCCCCGCAAGGCCGACGTGGCCAGGGGCGACGCCGTCTTCTGCGGCGCCCTCATCGAGGCCGACCCCGAATCCGGAAGGGCCCTAGCCATCCGGACGGTGCGGGAGACGTGAGCCGCTCCTTGACGACCACGCTATTGGTCTATATGGTATCTATCATGAAGACCGCGAAGGTGTTCCGCAATGGCCGCTCCCAGGCGGTTCGCATCCCCAAAGAGTTCCGGTTCGATGGCCCGGAAGTCACGATCCGGAAGGAGGGCCAGTCCGTCATCCTCGAACCACTGCCCCGGCTCTCCTGGCCTCCGGGGTTCTGGAGAAGGATCCGGATCGGCGACCCGGCCTTTGTCCGCCCCCCTCAAGGTGAGATGCCCGTGCGCCCTCCCCTCGACGAGGCGACCTGAACGGTGACCTATCTGCTCGATACCGACACTTGCATTGACCTCCTGCGAGGACGGGGAGACTCGGTCGCCCGGGCTCGCGCCACTCCTCCCGAGGCCTGCGCGGTGTCCACCGTCACCCGTTACGAGCTGATGACGGGGGCTGCGCAGTGTCGCCGTCCCGCCCAGGAGCAACACAAGGTGGAGACGCTTTGCCGGACCTTGTCCGAAATGCCTTTCACTCCAGACGCGGCGGATCAGGCTGCCCTCATCCGGATGGGGCTCGAACGCCAAGGCATCCGGATTGGCCCCTATGACCTCCTGCTCGCCGGGCAGGCGATGGCCGCGAGTCTGGTTCTGGTCACCAGCAACACCCGAGAGTTCAGTCGTGTCCCTGGCCTGAAGACCGAATCCTGGCGCCATGCCGACCCGCTGTAGCTACCTTTCCGCCTTCAGATGATGCATCGTCCCAACGTGAAACTCACCCTCGACATCAGCCACGCGACCATGCGGCGGCTCAAGCAGGAGGCGGCACGCCAGGGCCGCACCATGTCGGAGCTGGTCGAGACCGCCCTGCGGACGCTTCTGGAGCCCACGCCCCGCCATGCGCCACCCCCTCCCCTCCCCCGCTTCCGGAGCGGCGGGGCCCGCGTGGAGGTGGCCAACCGCGAAGCGCTGTACGGGGTGATGACGCGGGAGCGGTAACCAGCCATGGCTGCCCCTCCCATGCCCCCTGACGGATCCCCGCCCTCCGGCCGCACCGTTCTCCACGTTCGTGACGTGGCGTTCCGGGCCAAGCAGATGCTGGAGTCCGGGATCGGGCGGGTGTGGATCGAGGGGGAGGTGTCGAACTTCACCCACGCCGCCTCCGGGCACATGTATTTCACCCTCAAGGACGACCAGGCCCAGCTTCAGGCCGCGTTCTTCCGGGGGGCCCAGCGGGGGATGTCGTTCGCGCCCCGGCACGGCATGCACGTGGTGGTGTACGGGCAGGTCACCGCCTACCCCGCCCGCAGCCAGATCCAGGTCATCGTCGAGCGCATGGAGGAGGCGGGGGCGGGCAAGCTCCAGAAGGCCTTCGAGAAGCTCAAGGCCAAGCTGGCCGCCGAAGGGCTGTTCGAGCCCGAGCGCAAGCGGCCCATCCCTCTGCTCCCGGGCCGGATCGCGGTGATCACCTCCCCCACCGGGGCCGCCGTGCGCGATATCCTGAATGTGCTGGGTCGGCGCTTCCCGGGCATCCCGGTCCTGATCGTGCCCGTCCGGGTCCAGGGCGAGGGCGCGGCGGAGGAGATCGCGGCCGCGCTCGACCTTGCCGGCGAACGGAAGCTGGCCGATGTGATCATCGTGGGCCGGGGCGGGGGCAGCCTGGAGGATCTGTGGGCGTTCAACGAGGAGGCGGTGGCCCGGGCGGTGGCCCGGTGTCCGCTGCCTGTGATCTCGGCGGTGGGGCACGAGACCGACTTCACCATCTGCGACTTCGTGGCCGATGTGCGGGCCCCCACCCCCTCGGCGGCGGCGGAGCTGGCGGTTCCGGCCCGGGTGGACCTGCGGCAACGGACCGACGCCCTGCGACGGCGGCTGGCCCGGGCGCTCCAGCACCAGGCCCTGACCCTGAAGCAGCGGCTGGTGAGGGCCGAGGGCAGCCATGTCTTCCGCGAGCCGGGAGTTCTGGTGACCCGCACCCGCGAACGCCTGGCCGAGCGGCACCGGTTCCTGGCCCGGGCCCTGCGCGGCGCCGCCCAGGAGCGCCAGCAGCGGCTGGACGACCTCCACGGGCGGCTGGGCACGCTGCTCGGTCACCGCGCGGACCGCGCGCGGGACCGGGTGGACACCGTCTCGCGGCGCTGGCCGAGCCTCGGGGCGGCGGTGGTCCCGCCGCGTCGGCGGGACGTCGAGGCCCTGCGCCAGCGGCTGCATGCCCTGAGTCCGCTGGCCGTGCTCGACCGCGGCTACAGCATCACCTACGGTCCCCATGGCGTGGTGCTGCGCCGGGCCGCCGATACCGCCCCCGGCGTCCGCCTGACCACCCGCCTCGCCGACGGGACGGTGGAGAGCGAGGTCAGTTCGACAACGGCACCTCACCAGACCAGGAAGAACTGAACCACGAATGGACACGAATAAACACGGATGAGCGCAAATCCACAGATGCCGCGATCCCTGATCTCAGGCCGACGGACCGGAATCGGGTATTGGGCGCCTCTCCAGATTCGTGCCCCTTCGTGTCCATTCGTGGTTCAATCCTTCCCGATTCACATGCCAACGGAGAAGCCAGATGAGCCCTGAGAAAAGGAAGGACGAGCCCGAGCCGAGCTTCGAGGAGGCCCTGGCCCGGCTGGAGACGCTGGTCGAGGAGATGGACGGCGGAAGCCTCAGCCTCGAGGCCATGATGAAGCACTTCGAGGAGGGCACGCGCCTCATCCAGTTCTGCAACCGGAAGCTCGATCAGGTGGAGAAGAAGATCGAGGTGCTCATCCAGCAGGGTCAGGCCCTGGCCACCGAGCCGTTCGAGGCGGGGGAGGCCGGGGCCTGACGCGGTTCCGATCACCTACCGCTCCCTACTCCCGGTCCCTCGCCCCCGGCACCAGCACGGTGAGGGCGGCGGGGCGGACCTGGACCACCACGTCCTGCACGCCCTCGATCAGCTCACCGTCCATCTGCACCGCGCCGGGCCTGGCCCGTTCGACCTTCAGCCGCTGGAACCTTCGGGTCTGGACTTCCGGGACATGATCCAGCTTCCCGTCGAACAGGCGGCTCGCGTTGGCCATCACCCTGGGCGCGTCGCGCTTGGAGATGGTCACCAGCTCCAGATGCCCGTCGTCGGGCCGGGCCTGGGGCGCGATGCGGGCCCCGCCCCCGAACTGGGTGAGGTTGGCGATGGTGAAGATGAACGGCCGCTCCAGCCGCTGGGCGGCCCCCCCGTCCAGGCGGTAGATGAACGGCTGAGGCGAGAACGCGATCCATTCGATCGCCCCCGCCAGGACGTAGGGGAGGATCCCCCGCACCGGAAACTTCTCGAAGGACTTCACCAGGGCCGCGTCCCAGGCCAGGCTGCACGTGACGAAGAACGGGCGGCCGTTCATCTCGCCCACGTCGATCCGGGCCGGATCGGCGCGGGCCAGAACCCGGGCCGCCCGTTCGGGGTCGAGGGGAATGCCGAAATGCCGGGCGAACCCGTTGCCGCTGCCGGTGGGGATCACGCCCAGCTTCACCGGGGTGCCGACCAGGGCGGCCCCGATCGAGTTCACCATGCCGTCGCCCCCCACCACCAGGATGGTGTCCACGCCTTCGGCCACCGCCCGGGCCGCCTTCTCCCGTCCGTCATCGGCGCTGCGGCTGACCTGGTAGGTGAGCTGGCAGCCAGGGACATCCCACGCCTCCTCCAGCGCCTTCAGGAGCCCCCCCACCGAGAGTCCGAGACCGGACTTCGGATTGATCAGGACGCGGACCCGGCGGAGGGCGGGACTCATGGTGGGCCTTCGCTATTCCGGCGGCGCCACCGTCTCGAGGTAGCGGAAGAAATCGGAGTCCGCCCGCAGAAGGAGGGTGGTGTTCGTGTCCAGGGCCCGATAGGTCTCCAGAGTCCGGAAGAACGCATAGAACTCCGGATCCTGGCCGAAGGCCTCGCCGTAGATCCGGGTGGCCTCCGCATCGGCCTCGCCCTGGATCTCCTCGGCCCGGCGGGCGGCCTCGGACTCGATGCGCCGGAGCTCGCGCTCCATCTCGCCCAGGATCTCCTGGCTCTGGCCCTGGCCCTCGGCCCGGAACCGCTCGGCGATGGCCTGACGCTCGGCGATCATCCGGTTCTCCACCTGGACCCGGACCGACTGGATGTAGTTGACCCGTTTGATGCGCACGTCCACCAGTTCGATCCCCAGTTCGGGCATCAGCCGCTGGGCCCGCTGCAGGATCTCCTGCTCCAGGCGCTCCCGGCCCAGCTTGGGGCGCTGAACCAGATCCTCGTCCTCCCGCTCGGCCAGGACC
>PXDE01000508.1 GCA_003566475.1 PVC group bacterium
CCTTGCCGGCCTCGAGAAGGCGGGCGATGCGGGCGTCGTCGGTTCCGGGGTCGCCCCGGATGGCAAGCACGGCCAGCAGCCCGCCGCCCACCTGCATGCCCCAGTGGTTGCTCTGGGGATGGTGCCGGGGATGGACGAGGAGGTTCTCGAGCCGGATGCCGCCGTCGGCGGAATCGGACACCCCCCGCCCCTCGTAGTCCTGGATGGCCCGGGCGACCCGGATGCGGTCGGCCTCGGGCCAGCCATCGTAGGCGAGGTCGTAGGCGAGGGCGATGGCGGAGACGCTGGGACCGGCCCGGAGCTGGCCTCCGGGCCGGGTCCAGCCGTAGCGCTCGTCGCGGTCGGGCACGCCCGCGAACGCCTTGTCCACGCATCGCAGGGCCAGGGCCGCGTATCTCTCCTCGCCGGTGAGCTGATAAAGCAGTCCGAACCCCGCGCCGTGCCAGAGGGTGTAGGAGGTCTCGGGAAGCTGGGAGGGGCCCCGGGCGCCGATGTTCACCGGCGGGTTCGTGTTGTAGATCGCGGGCATTCCCTCGCCGCCGTCGAGCAGGTGCCGGAGCCGGGCCACCATGGCCCGGCCCTCCGCCGTCTCGGTGGCCCGGCGGCGCAGCTCGGGCACGTCGGCCCTGCGGAACACCAGGCGCGGGTGCTCGCCAGGCCTCACCGGCACATGGCCCTCGACCGGCGCCGGCCACGGGCCGGTGGTGAAGCGGCCGTCCTGGGCGCGAGAGGGGAGGCAGATCGTGGCGGTGACGAGGAGGAGAGACATGGTCCTGCTCATGCCGTCACTATGGCGACGGCGGGCGGGTGGGGCAAGGGCGGGGATCGGTGAGGGGTGGTCGGTGGTCAGTCGTCGCCGCTGAGCCGTTGGGCTCAGCCGGATAAGGGGTGAGACGGCTGGCACGCGGCGGGATACGCGATGCGCGATACGGGATCCGGGCAAACCGAAGATTGACGATTGACGAAGGCAAATTGACGAAGTGAAGCCGCCGCGAAGCGGCGTGCCGTGTCCCGGGCATCTTGCCCGGAGCCGAGCAAGGTCTGGTCCCGGCCCGCCCATGAACAGCGCCTCCGCCGACCATGGTCAATCCGGGATACGACCTCGCGCGGGCACGGGCTGGAAGCGCCGTGCCACGTTGAGTCGATCCTGTTCGCTACTCCTGATGGGGGCGGCGGAAGGCGATCTGGAGGTTCTGGAGGTAGTGGGCGGCGAAGGCGGCCTCGCAGTAGGCCAGATAGTACTCCCAGGTGCGCCGGAACCGGAGATCGAAGCCCAGGGGCTCGATCCGGTCCCAGGCGGCCAGGAAGTTCTCGCGCCAGCGCCGAAGGGTGATCGCATAGTCGGGACCGATGTTGTCCAGACGGTCCACCACCAGCCGGCTGTGCCGGCTCATCACCGACGTGATCCGCGCCAGCGACGGCAGCAGACCTCCCGGGAACACATGCCGCTGGATCCAGTCGGTGTGGAGGCGGTAGGCATCGTAGCGCTGGTCGGGGATGGCGATGACCTGGATGGCCATGCGGCCGTCGGATCGGAGCAGCCGGTCGCACTGGCGGAACCAGGCGGCATGGTGCCGGTGCCCCACGGCCTCGAGCATCTCGATGGACACGATGCGGTCGAAGGTGCCGGTCAGATCCCGGTAGTCCTGGAGCCGGAGGTCGATCCGGTCCTCGAGCCCGGCTTCCCGAACCTGGTCGCGGGCCCAGGCGAGCTGCTCCCTGGACAGGGTCACCCCGGTCACCCGCACGCCCCGGGTCTGCGCGGCCCGGATGGCGAAGGCGCCCCACCCGCAGCCGATCTCCAGAACCTCCTGCCCCTCCCGCAGATCGGCGAGCTCGATGATGCGGTCGAGCTTCCGTATCTGGGCGGTGGTCAGGTCTTCGTCGGGGTGCTCGAAGATGCCGCTGGAGTAGCACATGGAGGGGTCGAGCCAGGCCGAAAAGAAGGCATTGCTGAGATCGTAATGGGCCTGGATGTTCTCGCGGCTGCCCCGCCGAGTGTTGGCGCGGAGGAGGTGCCGGGCGCGGTCGGCCAGGCGGCCGACCTGGGCGAGCAGGGCCTTCCGGGTCTCGGTCTCGCGGTCATTGCGGATGAAGAACGCGAAGAGGCGGACCAGATCGTCGGACGTCCATTCCCCCGCCTGATAGCCCTCGCCGAGACCGATGTCGCTCTTGAGGGCCATCCGCCGGAACGCCCGGAGGTCGCGGACTTCCATCCGGGCCGGAGTCGGCTCGGCCGGTCCCGGGCCGAAGCTGCGGGTCTCCCCGCCGGGCAGGCGGAGGTCCAGCCGGTCCTTTCCGCTGCGGGCCAGCACGCGGGTGACGGCGGCGGCGGCCCATCGGTCGGCCCGGGTGGCGGGGCGGATCCGGAAGGTATCCGGATGCTCCGGATGGGGACGCGGCACCACGGGCAGCCGGTGCCGGAGCCGGAGGCGGGCCGCCTGAGCCAGGATGCGGGGCATGGTGAGGGCCACGCTCAGCGGGTAGCGCAGGCCGACGGAGCGAAGCGAGTCCGCGGTGAGTTCTCTCGCCTCCCCCCGGAGCTGGGCCTGCAGCACGGTCTGGCCGTCGCGGACCAGATCGATCCGGATGTCGAGCAGGTCCGCGTCGGGCGGCGACACCGTGAACCGGTACTCGCCCTTCAGGTCGTTGAACGGAGACACGTGGAACGCCTTCCCGGTGCGGTAGGCGAGCATGCCGTCCGGCGCGTCGGGCTGGGGCTCGGTGAGCAGATAGAGATGGCCGTCGCCGAAGGTGTTGTTGACCTCGGCCGCGAAGGCGAGCGTCTCCCCTTCCTGCCCCACGGCGTAGTAGAAGTTGACCGGATTGAAGGCATAGCCGAGGACGCGAGGCATGGTGACCAGGATGACCGAGGCGGGCGTCCGGGCCAGGCCGGCCTCGCGCAGGCAGGCGAGGAACCGGTCGCGGATGGAGCCGGTGCGGTGGGTGAGGTAGTCGCGGTCGTGCAGGGCCACCGGACGCCACCGGTTGTAGCCGAATCCCCGGATGTCGGAATCCAGCCTCGGAAGCGCGTCGAGGTTCACCCGGAGCGCAAAGGCGGGATAGGTGAACTCGTGATGCACGGGCGCGCGCCGGGCGTGCCAGAGGCTGCCCAGCACCAGATGGGCGGTGGGCGGGGTCGCCGTCTCGGAGAGAATCGGTCGGCGGGCCGGGCCGACTGCGGGCTCGGGGCGAAGGTCCGGTTCCGTTGGCTCGGGCGGGACGAGGGTGGCGGTCATAGGGACTCCCCGCCCATGCGGGCGGCGGCCTGAGCCCCCGCCCGCACGGCGTCCTCGTGGAAGCCGTAGCCGTGGTAGCTGCCGGCGAACCAGGTGCGGCGTGCGCCCTGCAGCCTGGTCAGCGCGTCCTGGGAGGCCAGGGCCTCGATGTCG
>PXDE01000360.1 GCA_003566475.1 PVC group bacterium
CACCTTGAGGCCAAGAAGGAGCCCACGGTGGTGGATCTGTACCTTCTGGGCCGCGACCTGTCCGCCTATGCAGAGCCCTGGCGGTTCGCCCGGCTCAACGCGGCCGAGAAGGTGCTGCTGGCCCGGGCGGGCGTGGTGCCCGCCGAGGCGGGGGCCCGTCACCTCCAGGATCTGGTGGACCTGACGCCCCCGGACCCCGACCGGTTCAACTTCCTGTTCGACCGCGCCCTGGGTGGCCGGGGACTCGACACCGAAACCGCGCTGGGATTCCGGGAGGCGGCCAAGGATATGGCCCTTGCGGATCCGTTCGAAGCACCGCGCAGGTTGCAGGGGGGGCTGGAGGACAGGATGGATGCGAGGGCCTTCGATGGGGCCGTCCGCCGCGAAGTCGCACGCCCGGCGGCAGCTCCGGCCCCCTCTGCCGATGCCGCCGATGGGCTGGCCTTCGGATACGCGGACGATGTCGGCATGGACAGGCTTCAGGAGATCGCCGAGCGCCGTCGGGCCGTCCGCGTCCTCTACCGGCAGCTCGATCCCACCCGGGAATGGGCCGAGAGCAACTACTATCGGGTGACCCGCGAGGCGGCCACCGCCGAGCGCATCCCGCCCCGCGCCTTCTGGGTGGACTGGGCCCGGCACGGGGAGGGCGAGTTCCTGTCCTCGCACCTTCTCGAGGCCTCGGGCAACCTGAGCGAAGCCCTGTGGGCCCTGGCCACCCTCGACCTGCCCTTCGTGGCCCCGGAGCACCGGACCGAGTCCGAGCAGGCCCGGTTCCGCCTCGAGGCGGGCGGGCCGCTGCTGGCCTTCCACCGTCAGATCCTCCCCGCCGCCGAGCCGGAGGCGGAGATCCCCGACGTGCTGGTGAGCCAGAACGTGTTCCGGCTCGACGACCGCTACCGCCACGACGGGCATCAGCGCTACGACAAGTTCGTGGGCGATCATGTCCTGCCCGGCGTGGTCTATGGCGTGCAGGTGGTGGTCACCAACCCCACCTCGATGCCGCGCGACCTGCGGGCCCTCATCCAGATCCCGGCCGGGGCCATGCCGGTTCAGGGCGCGTTCTACACCCGCAACGTGCCCGCCCGGCTCGAACCCTTCACCACCCGCCAGCTCGAAACCCACTTCTACTTCCCGGTCCTGGGCGAGTTCCGTCATCTGCCCCTCCAGGTGGCCGAGGGCGAGGCCCTGGCCGCCCGGGCCCCGGCCCGCACGTTCTCCGTGGTCGCGGAGCTGGACGACGACGATCCCGAGAGCTGGGAAGTCGTTTCCCAGGACGGCACCCCCGAGGCCGTGCTGGCCTTCCTCGACCGGGCCAACCTCAACCGGATCGATCTCGAGAAGATCGCCTGGCGCATGCGCGACCGGGACTACGCGGCCAAGGTGCTCGACCTCCTGGCCGCCCGCGGGCACTACCACCACACCCTGTGGTCCTACAGCCTGGTCCACGGTCTCGACGACCGGCTGGCCGAGTACCTGGGCCAGTCCCCGCTGCCCGAACGGCTGGGCCCGGTGCTCGAGTCGCCGGTGCTGCGGATCGACCCCATCGCCCGGGGCTTCTACGAGCAGTTCGAGTACCGGCCGCTGGTCAACGCCCGCGCCCATCCCCTGGGCGGGCGCAACGTCATCGTCAACGACCGCTTCCTGGCCCAATACCAGTCGCTGCTCCGGACCCTGGCCTACCGGCCGCAGGCCGAGCCGCGCGACCGCATGGCCCTGGCGGGCTACCTGTTCCTCCAGGACCGGGTCGAGGAGGCGCTGAAGATCTACGACACCCTCGACCGCGGGGCTCTGGGCATGAATCTCCAGTTCGCCTACCTCAGCACCTACGCCGCCTTCTACCGGGGCGACCCGGCGGGGGCCCGGCGGACCGCCCAGGCCTATGCCGACTACCCGGTGCCCCACTGGCGCACCCGGTTCCGCACCGCGCTGGCCCAGCTTGACGAGATCGAGGGCGGGGCGGCGGCGGGGGCCGACGATCCCCGCGAGCGCGACCAGGTGCAGGACGCCCTCGCCGCCACCGAGCCCGCGCTCGAGCTGCGGATCGACGGGGCCACCCTGCGCATCCGCTACCGCAACCTGGAAAGCGCCCGGCTCCAGTTCTACCCCATGGACATCGAGATGCTGTTCTCCCGGCAGCCGTTCATGAAGGACCAGTCCGGTCAGTTCTCCTGGATCCGGCCCGGCCGGGTGCAGGAGATCGCGCTGCCCGCCGACGAGGAGGAGATCGCGGTGCCGCTGCCCGAGGATCTGGCCCGGCGCAACGTGATGGTCGAGGTCGCGGCCGGCCCCCGGCGGGCCATGGAGCCCTACTACGCCACCACCATGTCGGTGCAGGTCATCGAGAGCTACGGCCAGGTCCTGGTCCGCGACGCGGCCACCCGCCAGGCCCTGCCCCGGGTGTATGTGAAGGTCTATGCCCGCCACGCGGGCGGGGCGGTGCGGTTCTACAAGGACGGCTACACCGACCTCCGCGGCCGGTTCGACTTCGCCTCCCTCAGCACCCCCGATCTCACCACCGCCGAGCGGTTCGCGGTGCTCATCCTCAGCCCCGAGCACGGCGCCGTCATCCGCGAGGCTGGGCCGCCGCCGAGGTAGGGGGAGGGCGAGGGTCGGTGATCAGTGATCAGTGATCGGTGATCAATGACGGCCGCTGCACCGTTTGGCTCAGCCGGATGAAGGGTGGGACGGCTGGCGTGATGTGGGATGGGGGCCAGTACCTCGCTGGCTACGACAGCGAGGGTGCGTGTCGGGGTGCCTGGGTGGAGGAAAGCCAGGACGATGGCTCCTCTTTCTCTCAAGCAGGCCCGTTCCACGCTCGGTCCGCTTTCACAGAAAGCGGACTACCGCCGGGGCCACGTCCGGAGCGAATCCGCGAGAGAGCGGCGCCGACGACGGGCCTATTCGTCGCCTCCGAGATCGGCGAGGCGATCCGCGTGGCCTTCGGTTCGTTGGGCCGGGGGCTGGATCCCGTCCACATGGGGGATCAGGATCGGGGTGCGGGCAGGAATCAGGACGGTGGCCCGAGCGTCTTCGAGCCGCTCGATGTCCCCAGGGCGCAGGTGGGCCCCGGTCAGCGGTTCGGCGTTCTTCGCCTGGGACAACGTGAACAGCCTGGGGGCCAACGTCACCAGCGTGGGGCTGCCCGTCCCCGCCGAGGCCGTCATCCCCGAGCCCTCCACCGCGCTGCTCGCCCTGGCCGTCCGCCGCCGCCGTCAGGCATAGGATCTCTCGTCCAGACATTGGACGGTCCACGGTCTTTTCCTTTGGGCGGTTCGAGGACGGGGCGGCGATGGGGTCAGGCCTTTACCCTTGCCATCCCGCACGTTCTCCACCGTATTCAGCGCCTGATTGGGGTCGGATGGAAAGGGTAAAGGCCTGACCCCTCGCCATCCAGAGCCATAGGAAAAGACCGTGTTGGACGGTCGCCGCCCCGCGATTCGGGGTTGTCAGGGATTTCCGGGTGTGGCAGCGTCTCGCCGCGCCCGGCCGGAAACTCCTGTCCCGTCCGCCGGGGCGTGGAGGATCTCTGTTCGGCATGACCACGGACACCCATGCATACCCGATCGCCCGGCTGGGGGTCATCGGAGGCGGCCAGTTGGGCCGGATGATGGTGAAGGCCGCCCGTCGCCTGGGCTGCACCTGCACCATCCTCGACCCCGCCCCCGGCTCCCCCGCCGGACAGGTGGCGGCCCACCAGATCGTGGGCGGCCTCCACGACCCGGCCAAGCTGAGGGAACTGGCGGAGACCTGCGACGTCACCACCTACGATATCGAGGACATCGACACCGCGACCCTGGTCGAACTCGAGCGGGAGGGGCGCCGGATCGTGCCGTCGCCGGCCCTGCTGGCGGTGATCCAGGACAAGCTGCTTCAGAAGCAGGCCCTGCTTGAGGCGGGCATTCCCACGGCGGACTTCATCGACGTGCCGGCGCCGTCCCCCGAGGCCCTGGCGGCCTTCGGGTTTCCCCTGGTCCAGAAGGCCCGTCGGGGCGGGTACGACGGCCGGGGCGTGGCGGTGCTCCGCGGCCCCCGGGATCTGGGCCGGATGCTCCCCGGCCCTTCCCTGGCCGAGCGGTTTGTCGAGCACGCCCGCGAAGTCGCGGTCCTGGCGGCCCGGGGCGCGGACGATGACATCCGGACCTATCCTCCGGTCGACATGGTCTTCCGGGAGGGGGAGAACGTGCTCGACCTCCTCCTGGCCCCGGCGGATCTCAGCCCGGAACAGGAAACCGCCGCCCGGGATCTGGCCGTGCGCACCGTCCGTGCCCTGGGCGGCGTGGGCATCTTCGGGGTGGAGATGTTCCTCGACCGGTCCGGACGCTTCCTGGTCAACGAGGTCGCGCCCCGCACCCACAACTCGGGCCACTGGACCATCGAGGCCTGCGTGACCGACCAGTTCGAGCAGCACCTGCGGGCGGTGCTGGGCCTGCCCCTGGGGGCCACGGACCTGCTCAGCCCGGCCGCCATGCTCAATCTGCTGGGCGACCCGTCGGGCCATGGGCGGCCCCTGATCCGCGGACTGGCCGCCGCCCTGGCCATCCCGGGGGTCTGCGTGCACATCTATGGCAAGGCGGCCAGCCAGCCCCACCGCAAGATGGGCCATGTCACCGTGCTGGACTCCAGCCGGGAGGCCGCCCGCATCAAGGCGGAGCAGGTCCGGAAGGCGCTCACCATCACGGGAGAGGGACATCCATGAGCGCGCCGGTCGTCGGCATCATCATGGGCAGCGACTCGGACCTGCCGGTCATGCGGGAGGCGGCGGACATCCTGGGCGAGCTGGGGGTGGCCTTCGAGATGACCATCGTGTCGGCGCACCGGACGCCGCAGCGGCTCTATGACTACGCCCGGGGGGCGGAGGGGCGGGGGCTGAAGGTGATCATCGCGGGGGCGGGCGGGGCCGCCCACCTGCCGGGCATGGCGGCGGCGCTTTCCCCGCTGCCGGTGATCGGGGTGCCGGTGCGGTCGTCGTCGCTCCAGGGGCAGGACTCGCTGCTGTCCATCGTGCAGATGCCGCCGGGCGTCCCGGTGGCCACGGTGGCCATCAACGGGGCCCGCAACGCCGGGATCCTGGCCGCCCAGATCCTGGGCGTGGCCGATCCGGAGATCCGCCGCCAGGTGGAGGCCTTCCGACGGAAGCAGGAGACGGCGGTGCTGGAGAAGGCGAGGAAGATGGATGAGACTCCGGACTGATTCCGCGCACTCCCCATGATCCGTCGCGCCGACCTCTTCGACCGACGGCACCTTCGGGGTGACCTCGCCGGGGGGCTCACCACCGCCGTCGTCTCGCTGCCCCTGGCCCTGGCCTTCGGGGTGGCCTCCGGCGCGGGGCCCCAGGCCGGGCTCTACGGGGCCATCCTGGTCGGGTTCTGGGCGGCCCTGCTCGGGGGCACCTCCACCCTGATCTCCGAGCCTACCGGTCCCATGACCCTCATGATGACGGTGGTGTTCACCCAGATCTCCGCCACCCATCCGGAGGAGGCGCTGGCCATCGGGGCGGCCGTGGTGATCCTGGCCGGGGCGTTCCAGATCGTCTTTGGCCTGCTCGACATGGGCCGGTACATCACCCTCATGCCCTACAGCGTGATCTCGGGATTCATGTCCGGCATCGGCATCCTGCTGGTGGTCCAGCAGGTGGGGCCCCTGCTTGGACACCCTTCGCCGCCGGGCGGAACTCTGGCCGTGATCCGAGCCCTCCCGGACATGGTGTCCGCGATCCGCTGGCCGGAGTTCGTCCTGGGCGCGGCCTGCCTGACCGTGCTGGTGGCCTATCCGCCCGCCTGGGTGCGGCGGGCGCCCCCCCGCCTGCTCGTGCTCGCGGGGGGCACCCTGCTCACCTGGGCCTTCTTCGGCCCCGGCGAACTCCGGGTGATCGGCGAGATGCCCCGGGGCATCCCGCTCCCCCGGATGCCGCTGATCACCCCCGATCTGGTGGGCCGGATCCTGGTCGACAGCCTGCTTCTGGCCCTGCTGGGCAGCATCGACACCCTGCTCACCGCGATGATCGCGGACAGCCTCACCCGCACCGAGCACAACTCGCGCCGGGAGCTGATCGGTCAGGGCATTGCCAATGTGCTTTCCGGATGGATGGGCGGCCTGCCCGGCGCGGGGGCCACCACGGGCACGGTGGTCAACATCCAGGCCGGCGCGGGCACCCCCCGGGCCGGTCTCATCCGCGCCCTGGTGCTGTTCGCCGCCATGTGGGTGGCCGCGCCATTGCTCCGGGGCGTGCCCTTGGTGGTGCTGGCCGCCATCACCGCCAAGGTGGGGATCGACATCCTCGACTGGAGCTTCCTGCGCCGGGCCCACCGGGTGTCCCCGACCGCCACCGGCATCATGTATGGCGTGATGTTCCTCGCGGTCACGGTGGACATCATGGTCGCGGTGGGCATCGGGGTGTTCATCGCCAACCTGGTCACCATCGAGCGGCTTTCCCGCCTGCACGGCTCGCAGGTGCGGATGATCGACCCCGCCTCCGACATCGACCTCCCCATGTCGCCCGAGGAGAAGGAGCTGCTCGACCGGGGGCAGGGGCGGATCGTCATCTTCCACCTCAGCGGGCCCATGATCTTCGGGGTGGCCAAGGCCATCGCCCGGGAGCACGGGGCCATCCGCCAGGCCCGGGTGCTCATCGTGGATCTGTCCGATGTTCCCATCCTGGCCACCACGGTCGGTCTGGCCATCGAGAACGTCATCCGCGACGCCCAGGCCCTCGGCTGCGCGGTGCTGGTGGCGGGCGCGGGCCAGAGCCTCCGGGACCGGCTCGAGGGCCTGGGGCTGATCGGCCGGGATTCCGGAACCGAACTCCTCGACACCCGGTCCGTCGCGCTCCGCCGCGCCGTCGACATTCTCGCCGCCCGGCCCTAGCTGGAGGCCTGAGGTGGAACCGCCCATGGGCTTGGCCCGGTGTGGCGCCGCATTCCTTGCGGAGGGTCCGGGGACGCAGCGGGGACCGGTGGTGGCGGAAGGAATCCTCTCCTACATGGGCGGTTTGGGCTCGTTCCCTATGGCATCCACGGCCTGGGCGGCCGCGGCTACAGGAGGCGCTACGGGCAACCTTCCCTCGTTCGCACTACTATCCCCGAGAACGTTGCCCGCCCGCGCAAATTATCCTAGATCCGGAAGTTGCCGCAGACCAGACCTGCTGCGACCCCTCCGGGGTCGGTCTCTTTCTGGGGCACGAGATCCGGGGGTGTCGCTCCGCTTACCCCCGGCTAATGGCTGGCACACCTCCGGGGTGGCAGGATCCCATGCGACCCCGGAGGGGTCGAAGCGATTAGCCGGGGGTCGAGCAACGCGACACCCCCGGAACCCGTCCCCCTCACCCGTCCGACCCCGGAGGGGTCGCAGCATCCGAGTGTTCTCGACTACGGCCACTCTTCTGCCCTCACCCATTGGGTTCGACCGTTCTCGTGCGCAAGCTGCTGTTCAGATGCAGCTTGCGCATACGCATGCCCGTCAACTGCCGGATCTAGGATTATCTGCCACCCCACCGCCCCCCTCTGCGAACCTCCGTAACCTCTGTGGCCTCTGTGGTCCAATGGATTGCGGCGGAGCGCCGCGCTGGGTTCATTCGCGGTTCCACTCGATGGCTCCGAGGACGGGTCGGGATCGGAAGGCAGCGGCACCCGGAGCATCTGGGCCGGCGTGCCTTCGGAGATGACGAAGACCGTGCGGCCTTCGGCATCCACGGCCAGGCCCTCGCGCTGGGGCAGGATGCCCAGAGCGGGGGAGGGCAGGGGGATCCGCTCCGGCTCGCGGGCCAGGGGGTCGGCCCAGCTCCGGTCCCCCTCCCGCCACTGGAACCGGAAGGCGTCGCCGTAGGTGAGCACGACCAGCGACTGGCCGTCCGGCGTGAAATCCATGGCCGTGGGCTGGGCGGCGATCCGGGCGGCCAGGTTGAGCCCGGCCGGGCGGGGAAGCCCCCGGGACTCGCCCAGGAAGGTGGCCGTGTGGAGCCGATCCGGATCCTCGGGCCGCAGGGGCACCGCGTAGAGTCGCGGCACTCGGTCCCGCTTGGAGAGGATCAGCACCTGGCCGCGCTCCCCGTCCACCGCCACCGATTCCGCATCGCGGGGACCGTCCGGATAGCGGAACCGCACCGTCCAGGCCGGGCGGACCTTGGGTTCGGGCCGACCGTCCTCCATCCACCCGGGCTCCGGCGCCGCGATGAGCGAAACCTCCCGCCGCCGGGCCTGGTTGTCGCCCACATCGCCGATGAGCAGGAACGGCCGGCCCTCGTGCTCGAAGGCGGCCAGATCCTCCCAGTCGACGTTCTCCGCGCCCTCCACCCGGACCGCGCCCAGGTAGTCGCCGTCGAACGAAACCGCGTGGAGGTCCGGGGTGTAGCCGCTGTCGTTGTGGGACCAGAGCGTCTCCGTCCGGCGGCGCGCCACCGCGAGGCCGGAGGCTTCGCGCACGGCCGGGTCGCGGACCAGCGCGGCGGCCGGCGGGGCCTCCTCCGTCCGGGCCGGCCCGGAGGCCAGGAGCAGCGCGAGGACGGCCGGGCCGGTCCTCATCGCCGGCGGAAGTTCTCCACGGCCTCCGGGGAGGAGACCCGGTAGCCGAGGTCCTTGATCAGCCCGTCGCGCAGACTGTAGATCCAGGCGTGCACCGACAGGGGTCGGCCCTGACGCCAGGCCTCCTGGACCACGGTGGTGTCGGACACGTGGATCGCCTGGGCAAGGACATTCAGCTCGCACAACCGGTCCCGGCGGGACGGACCGTCGGGAATGGAGACCAGCTCCTCCTGGTGGAGCCAGGCGATCTCCCGGATGGGACGGAGCCAGTTGTCGACCAGGCCATGGTTCTCCGGCTCCATGGCCGCCTTGACCCCGCCGCAGCCGTAGTGGCCGCAGACGATGATGTACTTCACCCGCAGGATCTCCACCGCGTACTGCAGCACGGAAAGGCAGTTGAAGTCGGAATGCACCACCAGATTGGCCACGTTCCGGTGCACGAACATCTCGCCGGGTTCCAGGCCCACGATCTGGTTGGCGGGGACCCGGCTGTCCGAGCACCCGATCCACAGCCATTCCGGCGCCTGCTGGGTGGCCAGGCGCGAGAAGTAGTCGGGCGTGCCCTCCTGCATGGTCCGGGCCCAATCGCGGTTCTGGGCGAGCAGTCTGGCGAGATGCGGCATGACGGGTCGGCTCCGGGGATTTCCGATGCAGCCTAGCCCAATCCGTGGCGGATGGGAAGGGCCGCTCCGCGTGGCGTATCGAGCGAGACGTCGGTACGAGGATGGCACGCCGGGGCAGGTTTGCACCGCCCGCCGGGAATCACGGCCCTTCGTCCTCCGGCACCGCGGCGTCGAAGGTGGCGTAGACCACGTCGTGGTCCCCCGCGCCATAGGGATACAGGTGGGGGGCGTCCTCGGGCCAGTCCGCATTTCCATGGACCACGCCGGTGGCCTCTTTCACCAGCCGCCCCGCCCAGTCCGGGGTGACGAAGATCTGGTCCAGGGTCCCCGCCTGGCCCTGCCACACGTACGTGTAGGCGTTGGCGGGGCGGAGCCGCAGCAGGACGTCGTGGAGGTTGACCAGGGGCAGCCGGTACAGAGGCTCGAGCTGGCCGCCGGTGGGGCTGGCCCGGGCGGGGACGGCGCGGGGATGGACGTTGAAGTCGCCCCCCACCAGCACCGGCACGTCCGGCTCCGCCTTGCGCAGGGCCCGCACGATGGCCGCGTTGAGCGCGGCCTGCCGATGCCGCTGGTGGACCAGCCGGTCCGGCCGCGCGCTGAGGTGGTTGACCAGGGCATGGAACCGGAGCCCCTCCAGCGCGCCCAGGCCCTCGAAGTAGGCGGTCTGGGGGGCCCGGGGGGAGACGACGTCGCCGGTGAGCCCGAACGAGCGGTCCAGGTTCAGGGGCAGGCAGGCGTTGATGGCCTTGGGGTTCTCGTGGTGCCGGTTGTAGGGGACGGGATCCCCCGGCAGGTCGATGCGGGGCTCGACTCCATACACGGGATGGTCCCGGGGCACTCGGACCAGGCGCAGCCGGTCGGCCCGGTAGAGATAGCCGCAGTTGATGCCCCGCTCGTCCCCGCCGTCGCGGTCGGCCGCGGTGTGGTACACCACGCCCGAGATCCGGCGGATCACTTCGGCCATCTCCTGCAGAGCGTCAATCTCCCCGTCCGGCCGGATGGTGTCCGGACCCACCACCAGGCGCCCGTCCACCATGGTTCCGATGTCCTGGTTCTCGACCTCCTGGATCAGCAGCAGGTCGGGGGTCCGGAGCCAGTCCACGATCTGCCGGGCCAGGGCCTGCTTGCGGCCCCGGTATTCGGCCTCGGAGGCCGGGAGGTAGTCGAAGGGCGGCCGGATCCTCGGCGTGCCCGGATCCGACGGGGCGTCGGTGAGGCTGGTGGGGTCGTTGCGGTGGTCGTAGAGATTCTCCACGTTGAAGACCGCGACGGTCAGGTGGCCGGGGGTCGGCTCGGGCACGGTGAAGGAGCCCGCCGGACTGACGCCCTCCTCGAGGTCCAGCGGTTCCGGGGCCTGGATCGAATATTTGCCGTAGGCGAAATAGACCGGACCGGAAACCGGTCGGGCCAGGCGGTCGAACGTCCTGGCCGGAGCGACCAGCGCCCCGACCCGTCCGGTGGCCGCCTTGATGCCGAGCCCGCCGATCAGGATCATCCCGCTGTCCGGTGGCGCGTCGCGGTCGTTGAACCACCGGCGGGCGAACGGATCCTCCAGGCGGGCCAGGGGCGAATCGCCCCGGATGAACCAGATCTCCGAGTCCTGGGTGCGGCGGTAGACCTTCCGGCCCGCCTGGGCCAGGGCCCCGGCCGGCACCCGCACCCGCATGCCCTCCATCCGCTCCCAGTACCTGCCGGCCTCCGCCGGATCCGACGGAGGGGCGACCTCCCGGACCCTGAGCACCGCGTCGAGGTCGCGATGCCGGGCCACCTCCGAGCGCAGGCGGGGTTCGGTGAGCACGGTCTGGCCATAGTGCTCCTGGACCCGGCCGGTCAGCACCACCTCGGCCCCCACCTCGGGGGCCCAGGTCGACCGGCCGGGTCCGGGAATCCAGGCCGAGCGGCCCACGGCCACGTAGAGGCCGTCCGACGACCTGGGGTCGCCGTCGGCCTGCTCGGGCCGGTTCTGGATGAAGAACCCCTGGCTCCGGTTGCCCCAGCGGTCCCGGCTCAGGATCCGCCCGTGCACCACCCCCTGCACGGCCACCCATTCCCCGGCCTTGGGCGAGGCGTGGGTCCAGCCGTCATCATCGTCCCCCACCACCCCCTGCACCTCGCCGATGGGAACGGGGGCCAGCCGCCCCAGGGCCAGCATGTCCGCCCAGGAGGCGCACGAGGCCACCACCGCGGCCCCGGCCGCGAGGAAGACCATCTGGCGCCACGGCCGCTTCGGTTGACGGGCTCTCTCCATCCGCATACCTTACCACACCGCGTTCCGCATTCCGCACCCCGTCTGGAGAAAGCCATGGCCACCACGCCCGCCGACGCACCCCCGCTCAAAGTCACCGGCGAATTCACCCCCAACCCCCAGGTCTGCAATTTCCGGGTCAACCGCGATCTGGCCGACCCCGAATGGACCCTGCGCTTCCAGCGCGGACAGGACACCCACGGCTCGCTGCTCATCGACGCCCTGTTCGACATCGACGATCTGGAGGTGGTCCAGGTCGAGGGGGCCCGGCTGGTCGTGACCAAGACCGGCGACCGCGCCTGGCCGGTGGTGGCCCGCGAGATTCTCCAGGTGATGCGGGCGGCGCTGGGCGGGGACGCCGCCCCGGTGTCCGAGGCCGCGGTGGACGCCATCCGCAACGCCCCCACCGACGACATCCAGGCCGGGGTCGAGCGCCTGTTCGAGGAGCAGATCAACCCCGTGCTGGCCCAGCACGGCGGGTTCGCCCGGCTGGTCCGGGTCGAGGGCCCGGACGTGTACATCGAGATGGGCGGCGGCTGCCAGGGCTGCTCGGCCTCTCAGATGACCCTTCGCCATGGCATCGAGAACGCCATCCGCAAGGCCTTTCCCCAGGTCCGGAGGATCGAGGACGTCACCGACCACGCCTCGGGGCAGAACCCGTACTACCGCTGACCGTCCCGGGAGGTCGGCGCGCCATCGTCCGGCCGCTTCCGCTGCCTCGATCGCCAGGCCGGGCGGTCCTCAGGCCGCCTGACCCGAACCTGCCGCCGAGATCATGTGAACATCCCGTTGCGGGAAGGGGATGGAGATGCCCTCGGCGTCGAAGCGCTCCTTGATCCTCTGGTTGAGGTCGAACAGGGTGGGCCAGTAATCTGCGGAGTTCACCCAGGGCCGGACCGCGAAGTTGATGCTCGAGTCCGCCAGTTCGAGCACCCCGATGGTCGCCGCGGGCTCGGGGAGAATCCGCTCGTCCTCGGCCAGCAGGGCGCGGAGCACGGTCGTCACCTTGGCCAGATCGTCCCCATAGCTCACGCCGACCACCAGATCGATCCGCCGCGTGTCCTTGGCCGAGAAATTGGTGATGTTGCCCGCCGTGATCTGGTTGTTGGGGACCACGATCAGCCGGTTGTCGCCCGTCCGCATCCGGGTGGTGAAGATCTCGATGGCCTCCACGATCCCCATGGTGCCCCCGGCCTCGATGAAATCCCCCGCCTTGAACGGCCGGAAGAGGATGATCATGATCCCGGCCGCGAAGTTGGCCAGAGATCCCTGAAGGGCCAGGCCCACGGCCAGACCGGCCGCACCGAGCACGGCGATGAACGACGTGGTCTGGATCCCGAGCTGGCCCAGGGCCGCGATGATCACCAGCACCATCAGCACCGCATGGGTGAGATTGGAGGCGAAGGTGACGAGCGTCTCGTCCACCCTGGCCCGACGCAGCGACGAGCCCAGCGTGCGGCTGAGGATCCGGGCGACGATGCGTCCGATCAGGAAGATGACCAGCGCCATTAGCGCTTTGAGGCTCCAGATCTGGACGACTTCCAGCAGGCGTTCGGTCGAGAACTCCATGACGGCTGACCTCATTGGGGGGAGGGTTACCACCATCCCCGCACGGACCCCCCGGACCGGACGGATGATGACATGTACACGGATGCTACCTGGATGACGAGATTTGGCAAATCCGGAGGTGGGGGCATCCACCGCCATTTCGCATGCGGGCCAGCCTTGACACCCGGCGTGGACGCGCCCATACCCTCGGTCCTACGTTCCGATAACCCCGCAGCCCGGGAGAACCTCCGATGTGGTACTACGCGCATGACGGACAGGCGGTCGGCCCTGTGGACGAGGTCACCCTTCGCGCCCGGGTCGCGGAAGGCGTGGTGACGCCCCAGACCTCGGTGTGGCGCGAAGGCATGGAGGAATGGAGGGAGGCCGGTTCGACCGAGCTGGCCGGATGGTTCGGCCTGGCACCCACGGCGCCCGTTCCCCCGGCCGGCCCGGCCACGCCTGTCCACGCCACCTTCAACATGGGCGAGGCCATCTCCTATGGGTGGAGGGTCTTCAACGACAACGTGGGGTTCTTCCTGCTGCTGATGCTGGTGTACGGCATCTGCTATTGGGGGCCGCATTTCGTGGCTACGGCCCTGATGGAGGTGAATCCTGTCGTCGGGATCGTGGCCCATATCGCGGATATCCTCCTCACCCTGCTCATGGGCGTGGGACTGATCAAGATCTCCCTCGACCTCTGCGACGGGAAGGATCCGAAGATTTCGGATCTGTTCTCCCAGATTCACCTCCTGGGCTGGTACATCCTGGCGTCGATCCTCTATCTGCTCGTGGTGGTGGCGGGATACATCCTGCTGATTGTTCCGGGCATCATCCTCGGGCTGATGTTCTTCCTCTACGACTACCTGATCGTGGATGAGGGACTCGGCCCGATCGAGTCCCTGTCGAGGAGCGCGAAGATCATGCGGGGCCGGAAAGGCGAGCTGTTCCTGTTCAATATCCTGCTTGTCCTCATCAACCTTGCCGGCGCCTTGGTCTGTCTGGTCGGCCTGATCGCCACCATTCCCTCCACGACCGTGGCCATGGCCTACGCCTACCGGTGCTTCCGGTACGAGCACGACGCCGGGCGTCTCGGCACCTGACCCCGCCGGGCCTCAGGCCGCCTGGCCCGTGCCCGCCTCCGAGATCAGGTGCACATCCCGCTGGGGGAAGTGGACCGAGATGCCCTCGGCGTCGAAGCGCTCCTTGATCCTCTGGTTGAGGTCGAACAGGGTCGGCCAGTAGTCCGAGGACTTCACCCAGGGCCGGACCGCGACGTTGATGTTGGAATCCGCCAGTTCAAGCACCCCGATGGTGGCGGCGGGCTCGGGGAGGATCCGTTCGTCCTCGGCCAGGAGGGCGCTGAGCACGGACTTCACCTTGGCCAGGTCGTTGCCAACCTTCTCTGTTGCAGGATCTAACCGAGATCGCGGGGTGAGGGGCCTCAAGAATTGAGGACGGTCCCGTTGCCCGAAGGAGAGGAGCGCCGACCGGGAGGGCGAGGCTCCTGCCGAGCCGGAGCGGAAAAAAGGGGTCAGAAAAAAGGGGTCAAGAAAAAAGGGGTCAGACCTTAACGTCAAGCATTAAGGTCTGCCCCCTTCTCTTTTAGCCTCTATTTATAGGGTTTTCATAGGGGTCAGGCCTTTATTCTTGACGAAAA